>NZ_JBIMLI010000013.1:0-19707 GCF_051859755.1 Limnospira sp. | reverse complement strand
GACTTTGAGACGTGATCAGATGATTTCTGAACAGGCTGGAGAGGGACTTTGAGACGTGATCAGATGATTTCTGAACAGGCTGGAGAGGGACTTTGAGAAGGGACTTTGAGATGTGATCAGATGATTTCTGAACAGGCTGTATATGTTGATATCACTGCGGATCGAAAATTTTGCCTTAATTGACCACCTGGACCTGGAATTCGGACCGGGGTTGAATGTGTTTACGGGGGAAACTGGGGCGGGTAAGTCGATTATTTTGGATGCAGTTGATGCGGTATTGGGGGGAAAGGTCGATCGCCGTAGTATTCGTACAGGTTGCGATCGCTCTATTTTGGAGGCTTGCTTTGAGGTAGACCCTGGTTTGATTGACTGGTTTCGACAACAGGAAATTGACCTGGTAGATGGTTCCCTGGTAGTCTGTTGTCGGGAATTGGTGGTAAATCAGGATAAGTTTCGCAGTAGATCCCGATTAAATGGCATTCTGGTCGGTCGTGGAATTATAGACCGTCTGCGCGATCGCTTTGTGGAAATTACCGCCCAAGGTCAGACGGTACAGTTGGGGAAACCGGCGCTACAACGGGAATGGTTAGACTTGTATGGGGGAAGTAATACTCTCCGGTTGCGGGAAAGGGTTGGGGAGGCTTATATGCGCGCTAGGGAGGTGCAAAACGCCCTACAAAAACGCCGCCAAGACTCCCAGCAACGGCTACAGCGTATAGATTTATTGCAATATCAAATTAGGGAACTGCAAAATGCTAATCTGACGGATGCGGGGGAGTTGGAGGCTCTACAACAGGAACAACAGCGCCTCAGTCATGTGGTGGAGTTGCAGCACCAAAGTTATGGCATTTGTCAAGCCCTCTATCAGAATGATAAGGGAGAATTGGCCGCGGCGGATCTGTTGAGTCAGGCGGAAATGGTTTTGCGGGACTTGGTGGAATATGACTCCCAACTTCAACCTATTTTGGCTATGGTGGAAGATGCTTTAGCACAAGTGACGGAAGCCGGACAGCAAATAGGGCGCTATGGTGAACAGTTGGAGTCGGACCCGGAAAGACTCCAGGAGGTGGAAGACCGCATTGCTGACCTCAAACAGATTTGTCGGAAATATGGTCAGACTCTCCGTGAGGTGATGGATTATTATAATGCCATTGAGCAGGAGTTGGCGCAACTGGAGGATGGGGAAAATTCCCTGGAAACTCTGGAGAAGGCTTATTTTGAGGCGCAGGGGAAACTTAAACAAGTCTGCGACCTTCTCAGGGGGGAACGTGAAAAAATCGCCCGTGGTCTGGAAACTCATCTGATCGCCGAGTTGCAGCCTTTGGCTATGGATAGTGTCCGGTTTCAGGTGCAAATTACCCCCACTTCCCCGTCACCAATGGGCGCTGACCAGATACAATTCTGTTTGAGTCCTAATCCCGGTGAACCGATTAAACCTTTGAGTGAGACCGCTTCTGGGGGGGAAATGAGTCGGTTTCTGTTAGCCCTGAAAGCCTGCTTTTCCCAAATTGAGGGGTCGGGAACTTTGGTTTTTGATGAAATTGATGTGGGGGTGTCGGGACGGGTGGCTACGGCGATCGCTCAAAAATTATACCAGCTTAGTCATTGTCATCAGGTTCTGTGTGTGACTCATCAACCTCTGGTGGCGGCTATGGCGGATCATCATTTTCGGGTGGCGAAGGTGGTTATTGGTAACTCTCCCCAGGATACCGAGGAGGCGGTTAAACAGCGGACGGTGGTGCGGGTAACGGTCCTGGATACTCCGGGGCGGCGGGAAGAATTGGCTCAGTTGGCTAGTGGGCGATCGGTTCAAGAGGCGATCGCCTTTGCGGAGTCATTACTAACCCAAGCGGCTACCCTCCGTCAAGCCAGGACACCGCCTTTGACACAGACTCAAGCCGTTTGAGAGACTCCCTAGATTCTAGCAGTTTAACTTATTGTCAACCCGCGCCATGCGAATTTTAGTTACTATTCCCCACTTTTTTAACTCCCAGGGAGACGCTACCCACGGGTCTCTGAGTAAGGATCCGCGACCAAGGTTAATTGGACTAACCATGAGTTTAACGGCATTGCGCGCCCTCTATGACCAACGCCAATGTATTATTGATATTGGGAAATGTGAGGCTTTTGGGGTTAATAACGCCCAGGATAATATACTTGATATTCTCCTTTGTACCACCCAGGACTGTCACCTGCTTAATCAACTGCAACTTCCCCCTCGGTTTTACCGCCATTGTCCCACGGAAGCCGAACCGATGAAATTGGGGTTTGAGTGTCAAGCCTTGCTGCGAGATGCTCTGGGAAAGTATGATTATTATTGTTATATGGAGGATGATTTAATTCTCCATGACCCCTGGTTTTTTGTCAAGTTGGCTTGGTTTAATGCTTATGGGGGGGATGATTGCCTTTTGCAACCTAATCGTTATGAGGTATCCCCCTACGGACCGATTAATAAAGCCTATGTGGATGGGGATTTATTACCCCATGTAACCGCGAAGTTTCAAAATATACGCGATCGCCCCCAATTGGTGGGTAAAGTGATGGAACAACCCATTCAATTTAATCGCAGCTTAAACCCCCACGCTGGCTGTTATTTCCTGAATAATAACCAGATGGAACATTGGGTAAAACAGCCTTATTTTTTAGACCGCGATAGTAGTTTTGTGGGTCCCCTGGAAAGCGCGGCGACGCTGGGAATTATGAAGAGTTTTAGGATTTATAAACCGGCGCCTGCTTATGCTAACTTTCTGGAAATTCAGCATTTTGGTTCGACTTTTTTAAGTCTCATTGGTAAGCAGGTGAGGTTAGGAAATTCCCCCCAACCAACTAATCAGGAAGTGGAAGGTTAATTGATGGGAAATATCTTCTCCTCACACGGTTTCCCAACCCCCCCCACACTTTGATTAACAAGACTTCACCATTGGCGCTTTTTTGACCACTCGGTTTTATCGCCGGTTTCCATCCCCTGGTGGGGAATTGGTCGGGTTGGACACTGACGCCAAAATGGAGGGCGATCGCGCCGTTTCCGTCCCCTGGTGGGGAATTGGTAGGGTTGGACACTGACGCCAAAATGGAGGGCGATCGCGCCGTTTCCGTCCCCTGACGGGGAATTGGTAGGGTTGGACATGGCGGACACCGAGCGCTCTCAGATTGCAGAAAAGCACTACAGTTAGTTTCCGTCCCCTGACGGGGAATTGGTAGGGTTGGACCAAAAACTCAGGTGGCTCCTTCAGCCCCTTCTATTGCCAAGTTTCCGTCCCCTGACGGGGAATTGGTAGGGTTGGACCCCACATTTGTAGTGGGTATCCTTGGATGCCTGCCAAAATAGACAGTTTCCGTCCCCTGACGGGGAATTGGTAGGGTTGGACCTTGGGTAGGAGCCGACATTATCCAAGCGGTAGAACAGGCATAGTTTCCGTCCCCTGACGGGGAATTGGTAGGGTTGGACAATCGTTGCAGCAATCGCTGCAGCGATCACGGCCATTATCGTTTCCGTCCCCTGACGGGGAATTGGTAGGGTTGGACAATTCGTAAGATTTTGCGGCTGAACCCATCAAGGATAGTTTCCGTCCCCTGACGGGGAATTGGTAGGGTTGGACTGAAGCGGCACTACGCCCATGTGGCGGTGCCCACCGGGTTCGACTGTTTCCGTCCCCTGACGGGGAATTGGTAGGGTTGGACCTCTTGCTTGCAAGAGGTCGCTGCGCCTCTGCGAAGCAGAGGAGTTTCCGTCCCCTGACGGGGAATTGGTAGGGTTGGACTTAAAAGGAGAAATAAAATGATTCCATACTTTTATAAAGTATGTTTCCGTCCCCTGACGGGGAATTGGTAGGGTTGGACCAATCTTGGGTCAATAAAGCGATCGCTTGGACTAATGGATTAGTTTCCGTCCCCTGACGGGGAATTGGTAGGGTTGGACGACTTTTCCCGTTATCGCTAATAGCGATCGCGGAAACCAGGGTGGTTTCCGTCCCCTGACGGGGAATTGGTAGGGTTGGACTTAGATGACGCTGAAGTAAGTCTCACCCATATCCAGGGGGCGTTTCCGTCCCCTGACGGGGAATTGGTAGGGTTGGACTTTCTTCGTATACAATTTGTGAGTCAGACTCAAGAATTGTAAGGTTTCCGTCCCCTGACGGGGAATTGGTAGGGTTGGACCTGATGACTATATTAAACTGGAGGCAGAAACCACGTCCATCAGTTTCCGTCCCCTGACGGGGAATTGGTAGGGTTGGACTCGACCATCCTGTGCTGACGGGCATGATTCGGGAAGCTTGGTTTCCGTCCCCTGACGGGGAATTGGTAGGGTTGGACCTTAGGTGTTACCCCTTCGGCTGCACCTGCTTTAAGGAATTGTAGTTCGTTTCCGTCCCCTGACGGGGAATTGGTAGGGTTGGACTCTTTAGTTTATATGAGTCCTACGAGTATTACCGTGACTGGGTAAGTTTCCGTCCCCTGACGGGGAATTGGTAGGGTTGGACCACTGGACAAGAAGACAAATAGATTACCAAATGGTAATCTACTCTGGTTTCCGTCCCCTGACGGGGAATTGGTAGGGTTGGACCCGACCATTTAGGGGAACAAGCCCGATGGATAGCATCCTGCTATGTTTCCGTCCCCTGACGGGGAATTGGTAGGGTTGGACCTTGACTGGAGAAAGTATGGATTAGAGATTGATGTGGAATTAGGTTTCCGTCCCCTGACGGGGAATTGGTAGGGTTGGACGGTCCCATTCCCCGGTAAAGGGCGAAAATACTTCGTTCTAGTGGTTTCCGTCCCCTGACGGGGAATTGGTAGGGTTGGACTTGATTTGAAAATCGGAAACCGTTGGGCGACTTTTGTGAAAGTAGTGTTTCCGTCCCCTGACGGGGAATTGGTAGGGTTGGACCCTATTCCAGCTTTAATGAAAGGGCTTGCCCAACGGGGGTTTCCGTCCCCTGACGGGGAATTGGTAGGGTTGGACTTTGGCTAAAGGGACGATACAGCAATTATCAAAATCATCTAGTTTCCGTCCCCTGACGGGGAATTGGTAGGGTTGGACCCACACTACAAACAAATTTTATTGGTTGGGGGTTGACGCTACAGTTTCCGTCCCCTGACGGGGAATTGGTAGGGTTGGACATGGGTTGACTCCGTGAACTAAGTTGATTAGAGAGAGTCCTTCAGGGAGTTTCCGTCCCCTGACGGGGAATTGGTAGGGTTGGACAAAGAAACTTCCACCCTATTCTCATCGGAGAAAAACGATGGTTTCCGTCCCCTGACGGGGAATTGGTAGGGTTGGACTCATTATCACACCCGCGTTTGCGGGTGTGATGACAGCGATAGTTTCCGTCCCCTGACGGGGAATTGGTAGGGTTGGACTTAACGGATCATACAATAGAAATTACGTTGCAGATTCAAAAGGAGTGTTTCCGTCCCCTGACGGGGAATTGGTAGGGTTGGACGAGTTTGTGAAGGAAGTGGCGAAGCTGGGCAGCGAACCAGCCATGTTTCCGTCCCCTGACGGGGAATTGGTAGGGTTGGACGAAGCCATTAAAGAAGCCATAGGACTTAGCCAATACAAATAGTTTCCGTCCCCTGACGGGGAATTGGTAGGGTTGGACCTACTCAGATTACTCAGCAGGGAGAAACCGAGGTGCTCGTTTTCTTTGTTTCCGTCCCCTGACGGGGAATTGGTAGGGTTGGACGGACAAAAAGCAAAAAAATCACCCCCGCGCAAAGAAAATTAAATGAGTTTCCGTCCCCTGACGGGGAATTGGTAGGGTTGGACGAGACAAAAAAAGGGGTGAAAAGAAACCCTCGAGGTGGAGTTTCCGTCCCCTGACGGGGAATTGGTAGGGTTGGACTACTGACATACGAGATAACGGTAGGGGAGTGTTACTGGGTGTTTCCGTCCCCTGACGGGGAATTGGTAGGGTTGGACCGTAGTGGGGAAAAATTCAGCGAGAACAACTACCCAATCTGGTTTCCGTCCCCTGACGGGGAATTGGTAGGGTTGGACAAGGGGTTTTGAGAAATTTCTTTTTTAGTCAACATGATTAGAAAGTTTCCGTCCCCTGACGGGGAATTGGTAGGGTTGGACATTTGGCTAGATATTCCTCCAGAAGAAAGTTTAGCCCGATTAGCCAGTTTCCGTCCCCTGACGGGGAATTGGTAGGGTTGGACCCTATACCTTTGGAAACCTTACAGTATGCGGTTTTCAAGGTGCGTTTGCGCGAGAGCACGTAGAAGGTGCTTAACAAAACTTTACAGGCCTGTTTGGCGCGAGTAAATTCGTTTGTTTTGCGATGTTTTTATATTATCAGGAGTTGTGCGAGACTGTCAACCCCCCAAAAAACAAATTTCTCTTTTTTTAGCTCAAGTTTATATCAGGTTTCTGTTGTATCCTCGTCGCGCCATATTATTAAAAAATGCAATATAACTTTACATTGCTGAAAATCATTGGCTCAAAGGCATTTCAGCCCCAAAGTGATGAAAAATGAGACGATCGCAACCCTTACAAAATGAGAAAGTCTGGTGGTTCGTAGGGAAGCGGTCCCCCGTAGACCTTAACCTGAGCTTTGGTGGAGGGATTGAGGGGATAAGCCCGCAGACTATCCTTTTCTAAATTCAAAACCTTTAGCCACCGCTTATTCAATAAGTCCTCCAGAATTTTTTCCTCCAGGGGACACTCAAACACCGAATACTGAACCCGCTGACACCGCTGTTCCAACAACTTCGCCAAAAGTTGGCGACGCTTGTCGTCCCTCACGTCGTAGCAAACCAACCAAAAATTCGCCATAATGATATCCTTCTAAAGACTTGAGAGTAGGATCTGATGCACCGATTAGTTCACCGAAAAATAAAAGCCTCATAGTCCAGGCGAGTTTCTACCAGACAACGACCCAGCGATCGCGCCTGCTCTAAAAGGATCTGACTTAGTTTCAGCTTCCGATGTTGGGGGGGATATAAAATAGAATCCTGGAGTTGGCGTTCCAAGTGTCCCAAGTACAGCTTTTTCGCCGTTTGTCCCAACCAGATCCCCTCCTCCTCCCCCGGTGCGGGTTCAAAATCGTTAGGATCAATCAACCGACTGTTAACTATAGCGATCGCCACTCGATCGACCACCACCGGGCGAAATTCCTCCATCAGATCTAGTACCAAATTGGGCCGAAATGGGGCGATCGCATGAAAAAACCCCAAATAAGGGTCGAACCCCGCCTGAACAGTCGCCGCAAATACCCGCGCCAACAAAACCCCATAACCCCAACTCAATAGGGCATTAACGGGATCTTTAGGTGGGCGGCGGTTGCGTCCGGTGAACTTCCACTCCGGGGGAAACCAGTGGGTTAGGGCTTGGAAATAAATGCGGGCACAGAGCCCCTCAACTCCCATCAATTCATCGCGCGCGAGGGGAGTTTCTGTCTGTTTCAAGCGGGGAAGGTAGGAGGCGATCGTGTCGATCGCTTCAGTTAATTGGGTGATTTTACCGTGAGTTTCTCGGTTGCGTCGCTGGAGAAGGTATCGCTGGTTACGGACTTTCCCCAAAATTAGCTTTTGGGCCAGAGCCATGCCGAAGGTGGTGTCCAGGGCGCGATATTGGGCGAGTCTTACCGTCGGGTTGGTGTGAAAGTGTCCCTGGAGACGGCCGCGAAACCGTCCGTCTTGGCGTAGGAAAATGGTTTCGATGCCACGATCAAGAAGTTGGGCGATCGCCCTATCGGTTAACTGAACGCCGGGAAGTATCACCACTAAATCAATTTCCCCTAGGCGGCAAGTTGTGGAACCTTTGGATTGCTCAATTATGACAGTTCTTTTGGTAATCATGCAATATGGTTTCCCAGTCCCCCTCCCCCCTGGGATTCCGATTTAGGGTGAGGGTAATCTTTCCGGCTATTTCCCTGCTGTAATTATCGCACCTTTGGGATGATTTACTGTCATCACCTATACAGTCTTAATTTTCGAGATTTCTCTAGCCGGAGGAATGGTGAGCGATCGCCCCATGTTATCTCTGTCGCCGCGCAATGGTTGGGAAATGCTGATGTCCGATGCTCCAGAATTGTATACCCCAAGTGCAACCGCCAACGCCACCCCCCCTCTCTCCCAGAAATCATCAAATCAAAATCCCTGGGGTTGCCGCTGAGTCACCCCCGCTTAAATCGATGGGATTTACAACGTGAATTTACTGGCTAAATTCCTGTTGGAGATGAATAGCAATGGTATTGGTTTCCGCGAGATTTCGTCCCGTGGTCTGGATGCAAATACCATAACCCTTATCTGTCCAAGTTAGCACAAACTCCACAATCCCATTGGGGTAGGTGCGGCGAATCGGTGTTTTTTGCTGAGAGTTAAAAGGCAGAGAATTGACAATCTTTTTGACATAGGGTGAACGGCAAACTTTTTGAGAAAAAGCCATCAATACATCTTTGCCATGGTCATCTCGAAAACTGATATTTTTCGCCTCCGGTTTAGTGTCATCTTGGGGAATTAGCGCTAAAATTGCCGTTTCCTGTTTCGCGAATTGTAGGCGCGATCGCTCATTAAATAGCACCCCCATAGCCGACAAACTAATCAAATCATCTTCCCGGTCTATCAAAGATGATAAATAGGGGTCGTCGATGTCAGATTCTACTAGGGAGACTTCAGCCGTTTGTTCAGTTTCCAGATATTCAAACAGTAAATAGTTGTTCAGCCAAAAAGCTAAATCTAGGGCGACTGGTTGGGGGGGAAGTTCGATGACTTCGGAAAATTTCTCGAATAGGTAATAGACCGGAATTCCTAGGGCTTGTCCAATCATTCCCGCGAAGGAAATTTGGGCTTTATATCCACCGGTAGCATTAATGGCGATCGCTTCCGGGGAAAACGTGCGAACCTCGGTGCTAATTTGCTTAACCAAATTTTTCAAGCCTTTTTGTCGAAAATCCTGGACGCTATCATCACGCAGTCCGCTCAAAACTCGATATTCAACCTGTTGAAAATTGAGGGGATTTCTGGTATAATCAAAATAGAGTTTCAGCAGATTTCCCATGGCTCTGCCATCATCAGTATCTGATACCAAAAATATCAGACGGTTGCGGTCTGCCAAAAAGCCCTTATCACAAATACTGGCGATCGAGTTAATTTCCGCCCCACAAAGGCGATCGGTATTCCTACGTTCCAGCAGCAGAAGGGATAACTGTTTCCAGTTTTGGGCATTAAAAGCCCCTTGAATAGCCGCATCATCAGAGCGTTTTAGGTTATTCAGCAGGCTAGTTCCCACGGTGCAAATGAGTGTATTTCTCATGATAATCTCCGATTAGTACATAGGGATTAAAGCGATCGCTCTGATAGGAGAGCAGGAAAAATTATATCTCCCAATGTTGGGGAAATTGAACGAGAGACGATGATTTTTCTGACACCACTGACGCGATCGCCTCTCGAATAAATGGTGCGATCGCTGCTTCCAATTGTCGGTAATCTGATTTCGTCACCGGACGCAATCCGTGGGCTAAAATCGAGTAATTCCGAACTTGCAGTGCGTTTTGAATTCGATTAACTGACGATTCAAATAATTTTCCAATTGGATCGTCTGGAAAAGCCTGTAGCAAAGTGTAAGCTCGGAACAGAGGAAGCTGAATTTTTCCGGCGGGCGATCGCGATGTTTCGTACTGGGGACGCACTGTTTCCGGCAGCTTTTCGAGATCTACATCACCTGTTTTGATTCCATAAGCCTCCCAAAGTCGCACCTGTTCGAGAAGTTCCAAGGCGCGATACAGTCTGGCAACGGCATCATCGTACCTCGCCAGTATTGCCCGCCGTTCTGCATTCAGCAATACATCTTCTACAATCTCATAACCATGACCTTTGATCGACTCCGGTGCAGTGAAGTTATCTTCTGTCGCCGGGGCAAAAGCTTCGCGACTGCCCATCACCCGCTTGAGGAAAAGGATTGGCTCTCGCAACTGGGGATATTTCAGATAGTTTTGAAGGTATAACCAGGCTTCTGCGTGATCGAAGCGATCCCATAAATCAAAACCCATACAGCAGTCGAGCCACAGTTGAACGCGATTAACATTATCTCCTGACAATTCCCGTTCTTGCAGCAACGTTTCCAACTCTGCAATAGCAGCGGGATAGTTGTACTGTCGCAAAAATGCCGGAAGCACTTGTGAAATCGTCCGTTCCACCGTTACCGCAGATGTCGTGGCACGCCGAACTCGTTCCCCCCGTTCAACTTTTACCAAATTTCGCCGTGTACTACTGGTGACATAGGTTTCAAGTTTATCGTCGAGGGCTACCTGTGCTAATGCCACAGACATGGTTTTTGTTCCCCCAGTGTAATCGGCGAGCAGTTCCACGTTGGCATTGTTGTTTCGCGCCTCCCGCACTTTCAGGGCAATTTTACCGTAACACTCGGACAAGTCGTCGGGATTGCTAACGAGAATAACGTCTCGGTCGGGATCGAACTTGTCACCCAATCCCAGTTGCGTGGGAATGTTCGGAAGGCTCTCGACCACCTCGCTACCTTGGCGGACTTCGCAGGGTTTCCCTTCTCCAATAATTTGCGACTGGCTTCCTTTCGGACCGTCGGAACAGATAAAGACGACGCGATCGGGTTTGAGACTACCTACAGAAGTCAGAATTGGTTGTGGCGATCCGCCAACGGTAATAAATAGAATTTTCATGTCAAAAATGATGTTGAAACAATGTTTTTTATTGGGATGACGGAGAGTGGAAAATTTTCTAGTCATCTCAACAAAAGTGGACGATTAATTGGGTGCTATCGGCAAAGAAGAGGGTTTGTCAAGAGCGGGAAGTGAAAGCTTTAAGCCCGGGTTATTTCCTCGGCTACGTTCGTTTTCAACAAACCAGTTGAAGGCTTCACCCTCTGGCGTCGGTGCTTCGGTAACTCGCGGATAACGAACTGCGGCATTATCGTCAAACCCTTTCGCACACCGGCAGAACGCGACGATAAAGGGTACTTTCTCAAATGCCTTGCCGTTTCCATAAGTGGCTTTCACTGCATCCTGATAAACCCGAACACAGTGTTTGACATCGATCGCTTCGACTTCTGCATCATCAGGCAGTAGAGTTTGATAAAACTCCGACCAATTCTTCCCTTTACGGAGGTCAGTTTCGGATTCTACCAAATCCAAACGGACGCTACCAAAACCGAGGGATTTTCCCCCACCCAAGCGATGATAATGGATATCTGGCAAGGTCAACAGATACAACAGCGCACCGAGTTCGACATCGGATAAGTTGGTGACATCAATATCAAAGGTAAACTCTGCCCCCACCTTCACCCAACTTTTCATCGATCGATTTTGGTCGTCCCGCTGTTCCGCGCCATCTTTTTTCGGACGGCGATATTCTTGATAATGCCCCATCATCGGTTTTTGGGTGCGATCCTGCTGGGGATTGTCCCAATATCCTGCTGGTAAACCTTGGTGGTGAGGATAAACTTTGCGGCCTCGTATACTTTGTTCATCACTACTTTCATAAGCACAATCTTTATCAATTCCTTGTTCTAATGGAATTCCTTGGCGATCGTCTGCACAGTAGAAACGTCCTTGTTCGGGTTTGGGCTGTCCTAGAATTGCCAGGGGTACACCTCCCTGATTAAATGTTGCGATCGGCTCGTCACTCATGCAAGTGACACTATGAACTCTAAGATGTCCTTTATAGGACCCTTTGCCTTTTTGATTGACCCAGCCAAACACGCGATCGGCGGGTGAAAGTTCTTCCTTTTTAGTCGCAGGTTTTAAGGTGTGATCGAGCAAGCTTTCAGGAGATGTTGCATATAAACCACGAGTGATCATCACGGGGTACAAATCCTCAATTTGGTACGCTCCATCTTCTTTTTCAACATGGGCATAGCAGAGCGTGCCATCCGAGAGTTGACATTCTTTTTCCCCACCCGTAATGTGTCTTGACCAACGAGAATTGTTTAAAGCCGGGGGAGAGGTCATGCCCTTTTTTATTTCGTCTTTATGGATATCTTGGTAGTTGGAAATCAGTTCACGCCACTTTTGCTTCAACTCATTTGTCAAGGGCAAGGAAATCGGTTGTCCTTTAACAAAGAAAACACGCTCATCATGTTTTCGATCTATGTTTTTGTTGGTCACGCAAACATAACCTTCTATTTTCACCATTTGCTTGCCTGTCGGTTGATGATTGCCATGACCTGTTGAGGGCTGCGGTTCGTTTCCTAGATTCTGTCCATAAGGAACAATTTTTTTAACCTTCCAATATTTGAATATGGTATTTTGGTGTTTTCCTTTTTTAGCAAATTCCTCAATCCAGGCTTCGACTTTTTGTCCATGTTCTGGCAAAGAGTGATCGGGGTATTTTACAGCAAATTTGGCAGTCCCTACACCGTTTCTTTCATAACGGGGCAACCAAGCAGCATACATCGCTCCTTGTGGCTTTCCATCTCTTGAAATTGCGGATGTTCCAGGATATAAACAAACTTGCCCATTTTCAATGCGGGCGGGAACCATTTGCAAACCGGTATTCGCTGGCATTCGGTAAGCTAAACGTGCATCATGTTTCTCAAAAATTGATAACCGAGAATTAGTCACTGCTTCATAATCCGATCGCAGCATTCCTTTAATCGAAGTGGGTGGCAAGTAAGGTTTACCATCTGCACCCAATCGCACCGGATAGGTTTTATGATCGTTGTTTTCCGTCATTTCCGAGGCATCGGGAATTAACAGTGGTGTGATCGTTTTGAGTTTGACTGAAATGCGTCCCGTCCAGCGATCGGAATGATAGCATCCGTGTCCGACTGGTTTGCGATCGCCTAATTCTGGATGGTCAGTTTTGCGAGGTGGTGCCGGAACAAAATTGTAGGGATTGTGGAAGTTCTTCGGATTCACATTCTTGGGAGCTTCTGAGGCTTCAGACGATGCTTCTGGGAGAGTATCCCGATCCCAAGGTTGACCTTCCTCACGCATTTTTAAGATGCGATCGCCCTCTTCTTCAAACAAGACTTTGACAGTCAATGTCTGCATCGTTGTTTTGACTTTTTGAAGGAGTGCTATGGAAATTTGTTCTTCAGGAATGCTGGTGAAAGGTTTCTGCACAAATTGTCCTTTTGAGTTTGTATAAGAAAACTCAAAACTTCTATTTGAATTTCCTTTTTGATTGATTTGAACTTTGACTTTGACGTTGCCAAGACTCATCATTTTGCCTCCAATTTAACTAAACGTTCGTCAACAACTGCAAAATTTCCAAAATCGTCAATCTCAGCGAAATACTCCAGAGAACAAAGGTAAACTCGCTGCTTTTCCTTCAGCTTCCCATCTAAAGGAATATCCAATTTACCAATCCGGGCTTCTGCCAGCCGTTGCCAGCCTTGAGTTGTGACAGTATGAGTTGCTTCTCCCCAGAGTAAGTATTGTTGTTTGAGTGGTTCACACGATTTCGATTCGATCAACGAGAATGCGTCAATCTTAACTTCGGATTCTGATAACAAGACAGCATTTACCTGGCCATCGTCGCAGTTTAACCATCGCAACTCGCAGTTTTGATTAAACACTCGCGCCTCAAAAACATCTTCTAAAGAGTTGGGAGCGATCAACTTACCATCCGAGGCTTTAAACTGAGTCTCGCTGAGTTGGGCAATCTGACAGCTACTCGGTGAGTACAAAAGCGCGATCGCACCTTCGAGAAGTTCACTGCAAGATTGAATTGCTTCAGCCAGTGTCACATCCTGGTTACTTCTGTAAGTATATAATATCGTGTCTTTTGGATTGGTCATACTACCTCCTTCTGAGTTTGTTTATCAATCCAATTCTGCCATGATTGGGTCAATTTTTCCAACAATTTTTGATCCAGATTTGACAAATTGAATGCCACTGAAATTTCCCCTTTTAAACCTGGTAAATTATTGATGTCACCATTGGCGTTGAATTTCATGTCCGTCACCGCCACAGTTCCCATGCCGCGATTCGTGCCGTAACCGATGGGAATCTTGCGGTTGGCGAAGTCTCGCAACACAAAAAGCAACAGTGCGATCGCCGGTTGAAGCAAATCTTCGTGATACTTATTTAATCGCGCCAAATCCACCTGCAAACCGATCGCCTCCCACTCCACGCCAATGGGTTCCAAAACACTGTAAAGCATCCCGTCCGCTGCGCCTCCCGTCCAGCGATCGACCGCAACGTGCATCGCCGGTTGGAGTTTTTCGTAAGGATTGCCATTACCTCCGACTACCTTTTGTAATTTGTTCTTTAAATTATTGCTCATCTCGGTCGCATTTTCAATATCTGACCAAGCAGCCTCAGACATGGGAATTGTGGCATAACAATCGTCAATCGAAAGCATCCCGATCTGTCCGTTAGATTTCGACTTTCCGTTGTTTGATTTACCCAAATTCTTTTCAGCCGAGCCGAACAAAACATCGACCAGTGAAACTTGTAACTGTTTGTCAAACTGCACATCGGAAATGTCAATTTGACGAACTGTGCGGACAATGCGTTCGGCGTGAGCGCGAAGCACGCCCTTAATGGAACTGCCGGGAATCACGAATCGCACGCCGGAATCCACCTGACTCACCAGAGGCAGCATATCGATCGCAATCCCATCCCCCTCCGCTTTCACCATCACCGGATCGCGAGGTTTCCAGGCAATTTCAACACTCAAATTTTCAGGGGCTTTATATTCATGCTTGTCTTTAATATTTGTCCAATTTTGAGTTTTTCCCCCGTTAATCAAGGCATCAAACAGACCCTCTGCATTGTTGAGAGATTGTTTTTCAATCTTCGGGTTGTGCAGTTGAACTCGTCCGAGTCCCCGGGTTTTTGCTGCACCGATGCGGATATCGCCCCGTTCGATCGCTTGCAATAGTTGCCAGAGTTCGGCAGGAGGTTCACCATTCTGAGAATCGAATGTAATATTGAGCGGAACTTTGACCCCTTTGGGCAAAATCGCACGACTGTATTTAAAGCGATCGGCTGCCGTTCCGGTTTGGCGATTTATTCCCACCCCTTCGCGGATTTCGATGGTCTTGTTCCCGGTAATTTCGGCATCATCAATGATTATGAAACTCGCGCCGTGTTGGTCGCTTTCATGGTCGCCCCAAATGTCTTTGATTTGTCCTTTATTCTCGTCGCCGAGTAAGCTATCCATCCATCCCCGAAAGGCTCCCGCCAAACTCGTCCCCGGAATGTAATAGTTGCCGCGACCGTTAACCGCTAAGGCTAAATCAGTATCCGCATCACCCCCTACACCACCCACATGGATGGGGGTTTTTGCTATTAATGTGCCACTAATTTTCCAGCGTGTTTTAATTTCTCGTGCCATGGTTTATGCCACCTCCTCAGATTGTTCTTTTTGTTCTTTTTCTAGGTCACGTTTGTGGCCGCGAATCATGGCATCAACCAAAGTCCGAACGGCTTCAGCCCATAAATCGGCTTTCAGTTTGGTTTTGCCATTGTCAGTGATAGTTAAGTCTTTCGATAATTTATCAACCTCCAATATTTGCCAAATTTTATCGAAGTCTGTCACAAGTTCTTTGATATCATTAAGACTCGTACCCGTCCATTTTTCTTTCCGATTTTCAACTTTTTTAATTGCCTCAATCCACCCAGTAACGGAATTTGACTTGTTTTGCTCTGTCAATTTCCCCATCACGGATCGCAATCCTCCTAATTGACTCATCGGGGGCTGACTTTCTCCGCCAGAAATGCCAATTCCGAGAACTTCTTTTCGTTTTTGAGGATTGGCAGCAACGGCAACAGCCTGATTTTGAATCGCTTCTCGCCATGCCGCTGTTTCAATCAATCGAGCATAGTCAAAAACTGAATTTGAGACTTTCACGTTGTTACCAGAATTGGAGGATTTAGACAAAATGACTGACTTGGGTTTGGTATTTTGGGATAATTGATTATTGCGCGTAAAACCTGATAGTTTTTGAGTCAATAATAGAGGGTCGTTAAACAGAATTTGTCCGTACCCTTCTGATCGGCGATCGCCTATTCCTTTCGCCTCCAGTTCAGCGATTTTTTCGGGAGCGATCGAGCCTTCTGTTACATGATAAACGATACAACTTCCAGCTTGCCAACCCACCATCGACGGACGAGGCAAACCCCAGCGCACCTGCCAGGATTCCGTCCGTCGCTGACGCAGCATCATCGATAATAAATCGTCAATTTCACGTTCTTTGAGTTTGACATTCAACTCCCGTTCCAACGCTTTTTTGAAATCATCAGGATCGACGGTCGGATTGAGGCGCTTTCCACGCATCAAAACATCAGAAACAAACCACACATAAAGAAGATTCTGCTGACTTCCTGTAGTTGCTTGAATGGGTGTTGGAGACTCTACTTCAATAGCGATCGCGCCGTATTGGTCTTTTTTGGATTGTCCAATCCGAGTGTTTCCGGCTAATTTCTGGAACCAGTTATTATCTTTTTCAGCGAGATGTTTTTCGACACTAGCGGGAATCCTCAACTCGGCTCGAAATGTGAGTCCGGCGGGAATCGCTTCGTAACTGTAAATACCACCCACCTCGCGAGTCGGACGTTGAACTTCATCCATAATAGTATTGTGGGTGTACAACTCGAAATCAATTTTTTGATATTCCGGCAATTCGGAATTGTTAAATTGACCGATATAACCGCCTCGTTCTCCTTTTAATTGAGTGTCATCGGGTTCGGATTCTTGAAAACGGTTGTAGACATTTTTGCCTTTACCCAAGCCACCATCGAGCTTTTCTCCAAACAGGCAAAATGGTGTCGGACGGCCCGCCACGCCATTAATTTCAATGGTGGCATTGGTAATAACGAGATGGTTTTGAGCGATCGCCTGACTGACATTGAGTTTATCCCCGAGTTGTTTATGTAGGTGGCGTAACAGATAGCGACCGGGAATATAATCGAGACATTCGACCACGTTTCCAACGGTTCGAGACGGCAAAACCAGGGGCGATCGCGTTTCGATTTTGAGCGGAACTTTATACCAAATCCCATTTGGCACTAAGTTGGGTGTTTGTGTATAACTCGGCAATTTGTCAGGTTTACAATCCGGACGCTCCTTTATACCGGCATGATTTGTCTCCAGCCATTTCAGCCAATTTTGCTCTTTATCATCAACTTTAATTTCACAGGTTCCGACCCCTCGGCGACGCTTTCCTCCCAAGCGATCGACCATTTTCGCCCCGGCTATAAGCAGAGCATAACAAACTTGTTGAACTGTTTGCAGTTCTCCGTCTGTGATGGATGTAATTTCGGAAAAATTAAATTGACAATCTGCACTCAATACAGCATTCATGCGAACCACTTCTTCAAAGCGGAGAAAATCTGGCTTGGCTGAACCAGTTTCAGCATCAATAGAAACGCCGGGTTTAATAAAAGCGATCGCCTGTTGCAGTTTGGGTTTTTCCGACAAAGCATCTCGTAATTTTGTATCAAGATGTGCCGATTGAATTGAGAGAGAGGCGGGACGGGGTTCGGTTTCGATCGCACCTTTCGCCAGAGCCGGTTGATCGCCAAATAGAAAGTTAACCCAGTTATTCCATTTTCCAGACGAGCCTCCATCTAACGCTTGGGCGACTTGTTCGCAGCCATCGCGTAAAATTCCCGTCAAACTTTTCGCGGGAATGTAGGGTAAACCATCGGCATCCCGTTGCACGATGCTATCAATTTCACCTCGGCCGGAGCCGGAGCCAACGTGCCAATCACTTTTCATCGTGATGGTTAAAGTGAAGTTGTTAGGTACGGTTAGGGTCGTGTTACTCATTAGAAATTCTCCATTTTACTGTTCTGAGGGATGGGTTTGCTCATTCTTCAAAAATTCTTGAGCGTCGAGTGCATCGAGAAACGACGTGATATAAATGGTTTCTGTGCGATTGTCTTTTTCCCGAGTGGTTTCGTAGAAAAGCGATTTATTGTCCTCACTCTCAGCAAATTGATCGAGGTTATATCGCTGTCGGATTAGCGCATATTGAGCGTCTGCTTCATCTTTACCAATAAACAAAGCGGTACGGATGGCATGGCTTTGACTGCTGGAAATCGGGGGGCGATCGCGGCTTTCCGAATCTTTACGATTGAGTAAATCAACACGCTGTTTCAACCGTTCCCACTCATGCTGTTTCGCCCACTCTTTGCCCTTAGCCGAAGTGAGATTATCCATATCACTGACAATGTAGGGGCGATTGTAAAGCAGGGTGGTATCTGAATCTCGTCCGAGTTTCTTGCGAATGCTGTCTAATTCGATACCGCTGGTGTCATAAAGAATGTGGAAATCAATTGCAGAACAAGGAAATGGTGTTTGATTTTTGTCGTTTGAATCTGGTGTGAGAACTTTGCGTTTCACATCTTTGGCAGATTTAATCAACTTTTCCGCCAGATCATAAGCAACTGAAAAGGGGAAATGTCGCTTGACAATGGAAATTCCAGCGCAGGCAGAAAGGCGATTCACCCCGAAGGCTGCTTGAGCCACTTCAGCAATGTGTGATTCGTTTTTAGTTTCCTTTTCAAATTCTTGTAAGAAAACTCGTGTAAACTCAAGAGCATACTCACCGTGACAGACAACTGTTAAATCGTCACCACCAACGATCAGTGGAACAATCGGACAGTTTTCAGATTCTTGCTTAAAGACTTTAATGGCTTTTTTAAAAGCTGCTTCCGTGCAAAAATCGAGAGCCAGAGAAAATTCTCGATATTTTTTGATGTAGTTTCGATTTGTTTTCTCCTGGCCAATATATTTTTCAAATTTGATGAAAATTTGCCCGAGTCCATTTCCATCTGCATGAACGACGGCAAGCCAGGGCATTTTATCGGAGTCAAAGCTATCTTCTAAAACCCGAATATTTGACAAAAGACAAGGATCAATTTCCATTAATCGCTCTCGTGCTTGTTTGGCAAACTGGCGCTTAATAGAACTCACTTTAGATGTGGGAGTTAAGTCTTTATCGTTATCGGTTAAAGACTCGAGGGTACAGGCTGGTAAACCACTCACCTTACACTCTGCAATAATAGGAACGCGCAAAAAACGAGTAGTTGGTGAGGGAAGACGCGATCGCACTTCTTCAAATTTTCGATGAACTTTACGAATCGCATCAGCAATTGTTGGTTTTCCATTAGATTGGGTGGCGTTCCAGTCAAACTCGACAAAAACTCCACAAAGATCTAAACCGGGTGCTTCTACTAGGGCTTTGCGCGTCACAAATTGAATGATGTTTCGAGCCGACTCTTCTGTTTTGACTAAAATTAAAGCTTTTCCTGAAGAAGCAACAATGATTTCGGCTCGGCAATTTGAATTGTTGTCTAGGGGCGGATTTTGTTGCGGAGCCATTAGCATTTGTCGCAATTTTGACGGATTTCGCCAATCTTTAAATAAGACGGTTTTATTTTCAATCGCGACTGCTTCGATCGCCCAAAAAGTACCCGCTTGGTACGTCACCTCAGACGCGCCAATATTTTCTTTGAGTTTGTTAGTCGAAAATATGAAACCCTGATTGCCAGATGTTTCGATTAAAACCAGATAATAGGTAGAGTCTAGTCTAGCCATTATTGTCAATCCCCATCATTTTATATCGCTGTATTAATGTCACTTCAAACCATCTAAAATGCTGATTATCGCAGCCAAGTGACCCAGTATTGCAACCTGATCGCCCCTCCTGCGGCGAAAGTTCTAAAAAAGGGTGCTACAAAATGTGGGTCAGTAGAATCTATAACCCTTACAGTGAGGCACTTTTACGATTTTGAACTTAATGCTTAAACGCCTAATGTTATCTCCTTA
>NZ_JBIMLI010000012.1:44622-60995 GCF_051859755.1 Limnospira sp. | reverse complement strand
TAACTATAGGGGGCTGGCATTTTTGGTCTTCTTAGTCATCTCGTCCTCTCCATTATACGTCCTAAGTGTTCTGTCTTATGCTATAGATACCTGGTGCGTCAGTTTATCAGTTCTCCGGTTCTTATCGGTGTCGCCTGGTCTGACGCACCCTACTATATATTATTACCAAGGGCTACCAATAAGAGTAAACCCAGCCCAGTAAAAAGGATGAGATAAATCAACAGGGTTTTGTTTGGCTAATTCTTGGGGGACTGGAGTTGATATATCACCGCGACGAGTGTTCATGTTAGTCTGACTAAGTAGGTAACCATTTTCTAAACGTACCTGACCATTTAACATCGCTAATTGAGACTGTCGGAGAGCTTCTGCTTTAATGGGAGTAGCAGTTAGAGCATTATAGAATGTCGTCATTAATCCCAAAGTTCCCGCATCACTAACATACCATAAACTAGCCATAGCCGACTTCACCCCAGCTTGAACAGCTAGTCCAGCAAATCCCAATTCCGCTTTTTCATCCCCCACAGCCGTAGTACAAGCACTCAATACCAATAATTCTACCGGAGGTTGATTTAGTCGTAACTCTCGCAGTTGATTTAACCATAGCTTTTGGTCCCAAAATTGAATATAAGAACGGTCAGCACCCCCAGATACAAATTCTCCATGAGTTGCTAGGTGAACAATTTTATATTCTCCCTGTTCCCTTTGGGATTTCAGATTAGCTATGGTAAATTCCTCATTTAAAAAGGCTTGACCTGGCCAAATATTGCCAACAATCAAATCTAATTCTAGGGGAACTGCTGGTAAAGGATCTAGGTTAGAATTAGGAAACTTAGAAGCACCCATAGCCAAAACCCTAGCATTTTGCAGGTTAACATAACTGGTATCAGTTAGACTGAGGCTAGGAATCAGACTGAGGCTATAGTTTTCTATTAGGAACTGTTCCCCGTCATATAATGCGGCTAGGGGGAGGGTACGCAAACCAGCATCCATTGAGAAAATTAGGATATCAATGCCATGTTTTTCTAACTCCTGTTTGATGGGTTCAATTAACCAATTATATAATTGTTGTCCTGATTCTTTATACTGAGTATCTTGGAAATTTTGGGGGGTGCGAATTTGATGGCTAAATTGTCGCGCTACTTGTAGGAGTTCCTCACGATTAACCGCCACGCTTTTAAACACTGCTTCCCCATTGGGTAAAAGCAATCTTAATTCTAGTATTTCAGGTTGTATGGACACATAAATAATTGCGGGTTTGTAGTTGGTGATGCGGACAATATCGCTGAGGGTTTGACGGATACTTTGGTCATCTACGGTGTTTTTACTGAGATTATAGCCGAAATAGTTGAGAAATTCCCGACCTCGGAATGAATCAATTTGCAACACTGAGGAAACTAAGGGAGAACGAGCCATTTGGTCAGTAGGTACGGTGGTTGGTTCTACCTGAACTACGAGGTTTCCAGCCTGGTCTATGTCGGGGTTGGCTTCGGTGTTGGAATTGATTAGGGGTGACTCTGCATCATGATTGGAGTTACCGGAGATATTCTGATCACTGTCGGAGGTGTTAGAGTTACTGTTGCTTAAATTTTCGGGGATACTAGAAACAGAAGATCCGGTGGTTTCTACATCAGATAAATCTTGATTTTCAGTGGTAATTTCTGGTTGGTTAACGGTGGTTTGTCTAATTGAGTTTTGCTCAAAATTATTGCCGACAATTGTAGTATCTGCACCAGCGGTTAATTGACCATCAGTAATAGCTCCAGCGGTCCCATTTTGACTAGGATCACCAATAACTAGAGGGGTGGAAAAAGCGGGTAATCTAATTGTCCCGCTACCTGTTGAACCGATAGTAGAGATACTTGCTTCTACATCATTCATGGCTTCAAAGGTATCTGTAACTCGGAAAAATCGAGAGGTGTCAATTATTAGGGAACCTCCCCGCAATTGGGCTTCGGTATTAATTAGGGAGACTTCAATATCATTCTCGCTCGTTAGCCTGACGGAACCCGCATTTCCCTCGGAGGAATTGGTGTTAATAGCACCTAGAAAAATCTGGTCTTGTGCTTGTACTACTATAGACCCTCCGGCGGTGGAACCGGAGGTGTTAAGATTACGGCTTTGTACTCCTCCTTGGCGGCTGGTAATGGTAATATTTGCGCCTGTTCCTGAGTCGGTAGCGGTGCTGATATCACCTGTGTTAATATTTCCCAAGGCGGTGATATTAATGCTACTGTCGAGGCTGTCAGGGGATGCTATTTGCAGATTTCCGGTGGTAATGGTTCCGCGATCGCTATTTAAACTCATACCACGTCCGGCGGTGATATTTCCGGTTTGGATATCATCCCGACCTACGAGACTTAAAAAGGTTGCATCCCCCAAAATATTGCCATCAACTGTAATTTGTCCCCGCTGACTGCTGAGGTCAATTGTCCGAAAAGCCAGATTATCTAAACTTGCATTAGAACGAAGTTCTCCGGTCTGAATATTCCCTTGAGACCGTATATTAATATTACCTCCCGACTGCAAATTCCCGGTAATCACCTCACCTCTAGCACTATTAATGTATATATTTAATCCACTGCTATTAATGTCACGAATGCGGATATCACCATCAGCTTGTAAGGAGATGGAAGCATCACCAATTCCGGTAATATTTCCCTCAGCTATAATTTGACCTAAATCACTGGAAGATTGTAATAAGACGGGACTGGTAAAGGTGATATCTTGAGCTATTTCTATGATACTATTTCCATCAGGACTACCAATAATAATCCTTTCAAACCCCGGCGCGAAAGCGTCTATATCTGATAACTTGATATCCAAACCAGTGGTATTTTCCTCACTTCCTAAAGTCATGATTTGACCGGAATGGCTGGATTCTAATCGTAAAGAACCGCTACCACGAACTGAATGAGAACCACCGACTAAATTAATTTCGGAACCTCGTAATAAAATATTGCCTTGATTAGAGCCATTTGGGAGGGTGTGGATTCCCTCTATTTGGATGATATCCGATTGACTAATTACGCTAATATCTCCACCTTCTGTCACGAGATTTCCGAGAATAATCTCATTTTCCGCCTCTAAGGTTAAGCTAGAATTCCCTACACCTCTAATGGTGGGTAAACTTTCATCACCAGTGGCGATAATTCTACCTTGAGGCGATCGCATCATCACGGGGTCTTGAAACCTGAGATCTCCCTCAATATAAATAGTCCCCTGAGAATCAGACCTACCAATAATAATCTCGGAAAACCCCCTAGTAATTTGTGACAATTCCAAGCTGTTAAAATTCAGAGATAAAGGGTCTCCTGTTGGCGAAGAGTTAGCAGAGAGTCCCGAGTTTCTACCTAACCTAATATCTTGGGTTGGTGAAGCAGGTTGTAATAAGAGAGACCCACTCCCGGAAAGACCACCATTAAGATTAATAGTATCTCCCGTCAACATAATATTACCCCCTGTAGTATCAGGAGATAGTAGACCATCCCAAACCCCGGTGGAGATAGCACCCACACTAATTTCTATACCAGCATCCAAAGTAATATTACCACCAGATTGCCGTCCGCGCGAGTCGATCGCACCTAAATCCATACTCTCGCTAGTGGTAATCAAGACATCGCCTCCCTCACCCCTAACGGAGGAGGTAATAATCCGAGATGGTCTCGTCCGATTATTAGTATCATCCATAATAATCCGACTACCTTCGCTAATAATAGACACATCACCACCACCCCGAAAGCCAGAAGTATTGATACCCTCTAAAAAAATCTCCCGACTGGCTTCTAGTTGGATATTTCCCCCGACTCCGGTTGTATCAGTCGCCTGGGAAGATAGGGGACCGGTGAAAATTTGCCGACCACTATTAATAGTAATATTACCGCCGGAAAATCTCCCGTCTGTTTTCAGATTATTAGTAGTAATTGAACCCTGGCTACTACGGAGAGTAATATCACCGCCTGTATTGTCACTATTAGCAGTAGATATAACCCCGGTATTAATCTGACCAATACCACTAGCAGTTAGATTAACATCTCCGCCACTGGTTCTAATATTCCCGGTAGCAATATTGACACCAAAAATATTGAGATTACCACCTCTAGTTAAGATAGTATCGCCACTGTGCATGATAAAAGAACCCTGACCATCTCCGTTAGCATCAGCGCGGAAAGTAACGGTTCCGGTGGTAGTTCTCAAGTCGAGTTTTTGGTTAGATAACTGGTCGATGCGAATATCATTTCGTGCTTCCAGAGTAATATCAGCATCAGCGGCTAAATTTTCCAAGGTAGTTTGGGAGAGGGTATATTCTGCTGGTCCTTGGTCAGCGGTGACTACACCATCAAAGTCGATATTATTATTGGGAGAGGCTTCGGAGTCTACAATCCTGATATTTAAAGGGTCTAAAAGTAGGGTTCCTAAGTTACCATCTCCGCCGCGCAAATTGACACTACCATCAACGCTGAGAGTTTCGAGACCGGAGATTTCTACAAACCCTCCCTGGTGTTGTCCTTGTGCGGAAATATTGCCGGAAAATTGGGTATGTCCGTCAGACCAAATAATAATCCTGCCGCCATCTCCGTTAGTGGTGGCGTTGGCTGCTAGGGTAGAATTATCATCGATGAGGGTATAGATGGCATTAGGAACAGTACCCTGTCCGAGGTAATCACCTCCAATTCTAATTGTACCGCCGTTATCTGGTGCGGAGGCGCTGATATTCGCACCCCAAATTCCGACGCGATCGCCAAAAATGTTAATCTGGGGGGAATGGTTAAAAATAGTGGAGTCGGTGTCGATGGTTCCCGACACAGCCACAACTCCAGGATTAGGAGTAATGGGGGTATTAGAACCAGTTAGTTGTATGCGACCATCAGCTAAAATATTGACTCCGGTGGCATAATTTTCGTCCCCTCCGGTGAGTAGTTCCGGCAAGGATAGGGGGGTAAGATTAGTTGATAATCCATCAGGGGAGGCGGCTGGACTAACTTCTAAACTGAGAAGGTGTCCGGCTTGGGAAATGCGGAGGATATTTTCACCTTCGACCGCCGCCATGGTAATTTCTCCCCCAGGAGCTACCAGTGACCCGGTATTGATGACAGTTCCCCCCAGTAGGGTGATTTGTTCTCCCTGGGTAACGGCGAGTTCTCCGGCGTTGACAATGCTACCAGGATTAGTCCCAAAGGCGAAGGCGTTGGGAGTGCCGACTAGGGTGCTATAATCATTTGCACCGATCGCACTCATCCAGCGATCGCCAAAACCGATACCAGAAGCGGTAGTAGCGGTAAAGGAACCTGGAACATCTAACCGCGCACCCGCACCGAATAAAATCCCGGCTGGGTTGATTAAAAACAGGTTAGAAGCGCCGCCTGTGACCTGCAAAAGTCCGTTAATGCGGGAAGCATCCCCACCCACCACACGGGTGAGGATGTTTTGGATTTCGGGAGTGGCAATAAAGTTAGCCACAGCGCCGGATTCTACGTTAAAGTGGGTAAAACTGTGGAACAGATTACTCCCATTTCCCGAAAGTTGTCCCCCAGTGATGTTGGTCTGGTTTCCCTGTTGATGGGTAATGGTGTTGGTGCTGTTGGGTTCGGGTACAATTGGTTGAGCGATCGCTCTGTTATACCGGATATCGAAAAAGTTTTGTGGTATAATGGAGAGGATATCCAGAACCATCAAACTGGCACAGGAAACCGGGATCAGCACTAACTGCATATGGTGTACTGGGTTCATAATTATCTGCTCCCCTTCCCTAACTGGTTACAAGTTTATGAGATCCTCCCTTTTCGCACCCCATTCTCACTTCTGTAGTGGTAGTTGTAGTATTTGATTGACTCACTCATGCGGTTAATTGGCTTGACAGGCGGTATTGGTACGGGGAAAACCACTGTTTCTAACTATTTGGCTGCTACCCATAAACTACCGATATGGGATGCGGACATTTATTCTCGCCTAGCGGTAGAGCCTAACTCACCTGTTCTCAATACTTTGGCGGTTCGCTACGGCTCAGATTTACTCTACTCCGATGGTAGCTTAAATCGAGGCAAGTTGGGGGATATTATCTTTAATAGCTTAACCGAAAGGCAATGGGTAGAAAGCCAAATCCATCCTTTTGTGCGCGATCGCTTCCTGGAAAAACGCCAAGAACTAGAAAAACAGTCTCATTTACCAGAAGCTACGGCGGTTTTAGCCATTCCTCTGTTATTTGAAGCGAATATGACTGATTTAGTCACGGAAATTTGGGTGGTGTACTGTTCACCGTCTACCCAAAAACAGCGACTTATCCAGCGACATGGATCTTCCCTAACTCCTACACAGATCCAAGCTAGAATTGATAGCCAAATGCCTTTGAGCGAAAAATGCGATCGCGCGGATGTGATCATATACAATGATGGTAGTCTACAGCACTTGTATCAACAGTGCGATCGAGCCTTAAAAGGGGAAGGGGTTTAACTCAGAGTTGACCCCACCCCTGCTTATGGCGTTAGTTCACCGAGTCAGTAGCGGTCGCTAGTTCTGTGGAACCTTTACCGCGTCGGCGAGTTAAGCTATTAAATAGCATAATTCCGATCGCTTTTACCAAATTGCCTTCGAGTTCATTAAACATTTTCATGTTCATTCCGAAAGCGGCGTTAGCTTCCTCCACAATGCGATCGGCTGTTTCCTGGTCAATCGGCAAATCATTCATGATCTGACGGTAATTGTTCTTAAATTCCTTCTCATCAGGAATTTCGTCAAACTCATAAAACTGAGTTCCTTGACCGTCCGATAAATTCATGGCTGTTTGAGCAATACCTTTCAGGATTTGTCCCCCCGAAAGGTCTCCCAAATAACGGGTGTACAGGTGAGAAATCAACAAAACCGGATCTTGCTCAGAAATCTCTCTAATTCTAGCCACATAAGTCTGAGCCGCTTCGGAAGGCTGAACTTCCTCCCGCCAGTTGCTACCATAGTAGAACAATAAATCCTGCTCAATAGCAGACTTGCGGTTTAACTCAGGAAAATATAGTTTCGAGAGGACGGGGTGATTTTTATGGCGATCCATTTCCTCTTCCATTGCCGTATAGACAAAGTAGAGATTCCCGGCTAATTTCCGATAGGAGGTTTTCTCAACTGTCCCTCTTAAAAAGCATTTGATAAAACCCACATTTTCCGCCATGGTGTGGGACTTTTTGGTTCCTTCCCGCAACTGGGTGGCTAGATTAACACTCATAGTAAATTTATTTGATCTGTTAACGAGATTTTACAGCAGATGTATTATCTTGGGGAAACGGCTGATTATACCGCCCGATTTTCTACCTTAAACCTATTTGCTTAAAAATAGTGTTAAGAATTGTCACAGATAGTAGACAGGAGAGATTGAGAGTACCAGAAACCGCTGTTGCTTAGAGGAAAATTTGACTAATAGCAATTTTGCCGCTGAAACAAACATCTACATCTGTACCAGGGGTGCGATCGCGTTGACCATAATCTCCGATATATTGGTATTGTTCCCCATTCACCTGATATTTAGCCGGAAGCGGGTCACAGGAGGGAGTACAGAAGACCATTTCCGGGTCTGGTTCTTCTGGCTGTAGATAGGGGAGATTGACATTCCAGAAACTGCGCGGTAAACAAGGTTGATTAAGCAGGTTTTCCAAGACGGCTTGGGTGAGGCGAGTCGCGCGTTCCCAGTCGGCTGGTTTACCGCCTTTTCGATACTGAGAAATAGCAATAGCCGGAATGCCATGTATAGCGGCTTCTCTAACAGCGGCTACAGTCCCAGATATGTAGGTATCAACACCTAAATTACCCCCGGCATTAATCCCTGAGAGAACCCAGGACAAATCTGGACATAAATGGCTAATGGCCAGGCGAACACAATCGGCAGGAGTTCCAGCGATCGCATAATGAGTGGGAGAACGGCGTGATATATTAATGGGGGTAGCGGTGGTGACTTGATGACCACAGCCGGAAAGGTGATCGCGGGGAGCGACCCAAAGGCAGGGACTCTTTACAGCGGCCGATAAGGCTTTAATTCCAGGTGCATCAATTCCATCATCATTAGTTAATATAATCGTCATATTTAGGAAGTCCGGTTGCCGTCCCTACATTTTAACCGACAAGTGCCGATCCGGTTTCCGGTTTCCCGATTAAGATTTTTATGTGAAATGAGATTAAGCCACGTAGGGCATAAAAATTGAGCGAGATGCGGCTTTTTGGCTCAGGTCATTAAAGATGGTTTTAATCAAATTATTGACGTTTTTCGCAGTAGTCACATAATGATTTCGTGCCAATTGAAAACCCAGGGAGCGAGAACTAACCGCCGATTCTGATTGAATTAGGATGACGGGAATATCAGCGGTTTTCTGATTCTGCTGTAGCCGATGAATAAATCTATAGGTATTGCGATCGCTCAAATTTAAACTACTGATAATGAGATGCGGTTTGATTTCTTTAGCGATTTGCACCGCCCAGTTCCCGCCTTCTGCACAGATAATATTAAACTGCTCCAAGGCGATCGCATCCTCTAAAGTTGAGTTAAAATCCTGGTTTTCTTCCACCCATAAAATATCAAATATCATAATTTTGTCCCCACAGTGTATTAACTAGGAATAGTGCGACACCGATTCAATCCGATAAATCTAGTTTGATAATTTCACACAATCCCATCAATGGAGGAAATCAAGAACAGGTGACAGGGAGAGGAGGATTAATGATCCAATCATCAATTATCGACCCCACGACCCCAGGTTATTGACCAATGACTTTTTACTAACCAGTCCCATAACAGTCCGGTAACCAGCCATCAGACTTTTAGTTCCCCCAGAGTCCCTTACTGAATGACCTCCCGTACAACTACTTACCAAATATAAACAGCAATTGTGAAGATTATGTGATCAACAACCCAATTTTCCGATGAATATGTTAGAGTTGGGGCATCAGGCTTTTGTTTAAGATACTCTAGCCATTAGCCGGAGGGATGCGGAACTGCCCAAACTCCCCGGCTTGGCTATATTGATACAGGTTCTAGGTGTTATATTCGCTATGTATGGGGATCTGAATACAGAACTCCGAACCCACACCTGGTTCTGATGTGCAGTTTAACTTCCCTTTGTGCAAATCGACGACAATTTGATAGCTAACGGATAGACCCAACCCAGTCCCCTGACCCACAGGCTTAGTGGTAAAGAATGGGTCAAAAATGCGCGATCGCAACTCTTCAGGTATACCCACTCCATTATCAGCAATGCGAATAAATGCCAGGTTATTTTTAGTTAAACCAGTAGTAATTGTCAGTGTAGGTTCCTTAGCAGATTGCTGACATTCGGAGCTTTTTAGGGCATCAATAGCATTATTAAAGATATGCAAAAACACCTGATTTATCTGGCCAGCATAGCATTCAACTTTAGGCAAATCACCGTAATTTTTAATCACCACAATTTCCCGCTCTCCAGGTAAGGGTCGGAGGCGACTTGTCAAGACC
The DNA here is from genome assembly GCF_051859755.1 of Limnospira sp. Taxonomy (NCBI): domain Bacteria; kingdom Bacillati; phylum Cyanobacteriota; class Cyanophyceae; order Oscillatoriales; family Sirenicapillariaceae; genus Limnospira; species Limnospira sp. Next base: position 51,535 of record NZ_JBIMLI010000012.1, on the reverse strand, counting down.
ATCAAAGTGCTATCAATCCCCTGATGAAGGTCTATTTCCTTAATTGCCGACTCATTCAATCGGGAAAAACTTTGCAGGGAGTTAACAATTTCCTGAATCCTTTTAGCACCATTCTGAATGGAATTAATCAACTGAGGAATATCAGTAATTAAAAAATTGAGATCAATCTCTTCGATTAATTCTGTAATTGCCAATGGTGGTTCTGTATAATATTGTCGATAGGATTCAATTAGCAACAGTAAATCCTGGGTATATTCTTCCAGGTGAGGCACATTACCAACAATAAATCCCACGGGATTATTAATTTCATGAGCCACCCCGGCCACCATTTGTCCCAAGCCAGACATTTTCTCGCTCTGAATTAGTTGGGTTTGGGTGCGTTTGAGTTTAGTTAAGGCTTTTTCTAGTTTCTCGGTCTGTTGTTGGAGGTGAATTTCCGCCCGTTTCCGCTCAGTAATATCCATAATCGTCCCAAACAGGCTGACAATTTGGTTATCGTGATTCAAAATGGCTTTAAACTTAATATGAACATAGCTAACTGAGTTTTCATCCTTGATAATTCTGGCTTCTGCCTGACAAGTAGTTCCATTATTGCGAGTTTCTGCTAGGGCTTTCTCAACCAATGGTCTATCTTCGGGGTGATAGCATTGCAGACATTGCTCTACGGAAGGTATACCCAAGGTCTGGTCTAAGCCCAAAATCCTAAATACCTCATCAGACCAAGTAAGTTCCCCAGTATCGATATCCAATTCCCAATTACCAATATGGGCTAATTCCTGGGCTTCCTGAAGATCGGAGGTGATTTCCCGCAGGCTGGCTTCGGCTTTTTTCCGGGATGTAATATCATTTAAAGATGCTACAGCACCCAAAACATTACCCCGACCATCTTTGATAGCACTAGCACGCAGTAACACCTGAAAGACACGGTTATTTTTAGCGCGGTGTTCGACTTCACCCACCCAGTTTTTGCCTTGGCTAATGACCGCAAAAATTTGTCGGGGAATTTGCGGGTCAGTATAAGCGCCAGATATCCCCCCAAATACTTGGTTAAATTCTTCTGGGGTTTCACACCCAAACATCTCAGAAAAGGCGGGATTTTGATAAAAGTGATTCCACTGTGCATCAGCCATAGCGATCGCATCACTAGAGCTTTCCACAGCCTGTTTATAAAGCATTAAGGTAGCTTCAGCCTGTTTGCGTTCGGTAACATCACGGCAAATACACACCACCCCAGCGGCACTTTTAGTTACAGACATCTCCTGGATGAAGAAACTACCATCTTGGCGACGACTACGGAGTTCTCCTTGCCATTCATTTTCAGCAGCAAAGACGGGAGAGACTTCTCGCCGGATATATTCTATCTCATCCCCATCATATAATTCCTGCCAAGTTTTGCCTAAAATCTCTTCAGCTTGGCTGTAGCCGAACATTTCTAAATAAGCACGGTTAACATAGGTAAATACTCCCTCGGAATTTTGTAAGGCGATACCGTCGGTGCTGGCTTCAATGGCGGCGAGTCGCTGTTTGAGTAGTTCCTCTTGTTGTAGGCGATCGCTAATATCATCTAATATTCCCAACACTCCAACTATATTTCCCTGGTGATTATCAAGGGGAATTTTGGTAGTTTCGACCAGAATTTCTTTTCCTTGGACTAGGTGGCGGGTTCCTCTGACTTTGATTTGAGGCGATTTTGAGGATATAACTTGGCGATCGAATTCCTGATACAATTTAGCCTCTTGAGGAGTCCAAGGTAAATCATCATCAGTTTTACCCACAATTTCTCTGGGGTCTTGTAATCCGACTTTCTCCGCAAATTGACGGTTACATCCCAAGTAAACAGAGTTACAGTCTTTCCAAAAAACGGCTTGAGGAACATAATCAATTACCATCTGTAACAGGTGGTCACAATTTATGGAATTGGAGTGATTGGCAATCACATTAATTTTCTGCTGCTGTAATTTTTGCCTCAGACTGTGATTTTCCTGTTGCAGTTGGACTACATGACGACGTAATTCGGCAAGTTCCCCTTGCAGATGGTTGGTCGGTTCCACTTCTGAATAATCACAATCACAAGAATTATTGGATAAGCTATCGTTAACGGTCAAGTATACACCATTACTGGACCAATTTTCATTGTCGGACATTTGATTTTCCCTTGATGTCATCGGCGACTTAAATTTGCAACCACTTTCTCTAGCATCTGGTCTTGAGGAAATTATAGCTTGAGTCCTGAAAAAATACAGTTTTTCTGAGATAAAACCAAAATATTTTTTTTGCCAAGTATCCCCTGGTGGGGCATCCCCAAATTAATGCCGAGATATACCCGCTAGTTTTAACCAAAACATCATCTTAATCGGACAACATTTAACTTTTATCTACCCTAGGAGGTAGGTAATTTAACAATTGCTTCTAGCTTTCGGGAGTAGCAAAATGGGTAAGCTAGGGTGGCGTGGGGTTTGCACCCGGGCGGTCCGTAATGCTTCTGCTATCCATGTATTGCAATGTCTGAGGAGGGAATAAACACCTTGGGCTTCATAAAAACTGTCTCTGATACCATAACCATAGCCGATTCTGATGGGATTTCCGGCGGAGTCAAGTTTAAAGGAATTTTGCAGAAAATCGACCAATTTTAAGTAATTATCCTCACTGATATTAAGGGGTTGTAAATCTTGTGCTACTGGGAGGGTCTGATATACTTGAACTCGCAAAACTGATGGAGTAGGTATAAATAATGCTTTCAGGGCGGTTGTTAATTGTAAATCCGCGAAGGTCGGAGATTCTAGGTAAACTTGGCGATCGCCCCAACCCATGGCTAGATATCGATAATTGCCAGAGGTTTGTCTCCCAACTTCTGATAAGTCGATAAACTGATGCCAGTCAAATACGGAGGTTTCCACTGGCACCAAGATATCTGTATGTAATATATTTCCGGTTATATAAATGGTTATATCACAACTTTTTTGCGAGGGTAAAATCCAGAAATAAGGCAAAAATAATGGCATGATTAAACATATCAAAAATGCCAGGATGGTGATAATTTTATATTTAGCTTTTGCGGGGAATTTTAGCTTAGATATAATCTTCACTGTGAAGGGGTTGATTGAGGGGCAAGGTGATTAAGGATGGAGGGGCGCGAAAAAGGGGTGCGAGTAAATCACACCCCATAATTGTACTGTCCTAAACTGGAATTGAGGTCAAGTTATTTGACAGCAACCACTTCTGATTCGGTGGGCTGTTCGGCTTCGATCGCAGTATTTTCGGTAATGATGTCATCATTAAGATCCAGGGAACCGCCAGGGGCTTCTGGGTGTTGGGTAGAAATAGCCATCCGGCGATAGGCATAAGCCCCACCAGCGGCAGCCAACCCAGCGACACCAGCAATGGCTGCGATCGCTTTATAGTCGGATTTAAAAAGGCTCATATTATGCCAGAAAGAGGTCAACTTAGTAGTTGCAGCCCCTTCATTAGCTTGACCTTTGCTGCTGAACACACAAGCGGTAGTCGCAGTAGCAGTCAAGGAAATGGTGGCGATCGCCATAGCAGATGCTAATACAGAAAGTCGCTTCATGTTGAATCAGTATGATAATAGTGGTCTACAAAACATTAGATAGATATGTTAGCAGCTAATTTTGATTTTGGGTGGTATCAAATTTGGCAAAATCAGAAAAAATCAGTAATTTTACCTTGTTCCACCATGAGAATTTGGCTTTGTTGCAACCACTGATGGTCAAAAGCGCCTAAATGGGTAGTAGTAATCAGAGTTTGAAATCGCTCAGAGATGGCTTGTAGAAGCTGATTTTGGCGATGGGGGTCAAGTTCTGCTAGTACATCGTCCAACAGAAGTAAAGGGGGTTCACCGATGACGGACTCAATGAGTTGCAATTCCGCCAACTTGAGGGCTAAAACCAAAGTCCGCTGCTGACCGGATGATCCATATTGGCGGGCGGGAGTTTGGTTAATGGTAAAAATGACATCATCACGGTGTGGACCCACTAGAGTCAACCCTTGAGAACGTTCGGCGATCGCTCTGGTGCTAATTTTGGTCAAAAATGCCTGTTGTACCTGTTCAGGAGGCCACCGAGACCACCTCTGTTGTTGTTTAGAAGGGGGTTCAATGTTAGGCTGATAGGTGATATTCAGGGTTTCCCTACTGCCACTAATACTTTGATGCCACATCCGCGCTAAAGGTTCGAGCCTTTCAATAACGCGATCGCGGCGACGGAGTACCCGCGCCCCAGCCACTGCCAATTGAGCATCCCAAACGGCTAATTCTTCCGGGGTAGTTCCTGCCATGGGTCCCCGTTTTAACAAAGCATTACGTTGTCGCAACACCCGGTTATATTGATCTAACATATAGGCATAAACTGGTTCTAGTTGAATCAGAAGCCGATCAAGCCAGTGGCGGCGTTCAGCGGGACTACCGCGCACAAGATCCAAATCCAGACTAGAAAACTGGACAACATTAAGGATACTGAGAAAATCAAGATGACGTTTGACCGATTGACCATTGATGGCAACTGTTCGGCGACCTTGACTCCTCAAAGTCAAAGCCAGGTCAAGTGTACCACTATCACGCTCAAGGGTAGCAGTAATTTGGGCGATCGCATGATTGTCCAAAACCAGATCGCGATCGCGGTTAACCCGATGACTTTTGAGGGTAGACAGCAATTCGACGGCTTCGAGTAGATTGGATTTGCCTTGAGCGTTGTTGCCCACTAAAATAGTTTTGGGAGCATCAAACGCCACGTCTTGAGCTTCGTAGTTGCGAAACTGTCGGAGATGTAGCGTTTTCAGATACATAGAGTCAGGAGAAAAAAAGATCCGGTCTTAATTGTCTCATCTAACCAGATAAATTCTTTCTGCTGCCACATCAGGGACGATCTTCACTATGTTATCTTAACTAAACTTGAGCAAACGTGTCATATCTAATCTATAACCCCGATACATCGAGTCCGGTCACTTATGAGTTAATGCGCGGTGTCAATACCATCGGGCGTAGCCGGGATAATACTATCTGTATTACAGATATGAGTCTGTCCCGACAACACGCCGTGATTGAGGTTCAGGACAACCGGGTAACTGTGAGCGATCGCAACAGCAGTAATCATGTGTTTGTCAATGAAGCCATGATCCAAAATTGTCAACTCAAAGATGGAGATGTACTCCGCTTAGGGAGGGTGGTGTTAAAATTTGTCGCCTCCGGTGTCACCTCCTCCCAAAAGTCTCCCCGTATTGAGCGATCGCCCACGGCTGTAGTTACCCAGTTTTCTCCCCGTTCAGATATGATTGGGATGCAGGATTTATTGGAACCCGAAGAACGAGATCGTCACTCAGTTCTTAATCTGCGGTCATCCGATACCCATTTACGAGCCGTAGATAAACTCAAAATATTATTAGATGTTAGCCAACAATTATCATCTCCAGAATCCACGAATAAACTACTTGATAAAATCCTAGATTTACTGTTTAAAATTATGGGGGTTGACCGCGCGGCAATTTTATTAGTAAATAACAAAACTAAAGCAATCGAAGAAAAAGCAGTTCGTTATCGTTCTCAAGTGTTAGAGGATGAATATTTTTATAGTAAAAGTATTACTAATACAGTCCTAGAAACTGGGAACGCCATCTTAACTTCAGATGCCCATGTAGACGAGCGTTTTCAGGATTGCGAGTCAATTATTTACCAGGGTATTCATGCTTCCGTGTGCGTTCCTCTCAAACCCAGAGACAAAGTAATTGGGGTTTTATATGTAGATAATCTATCGATGTCTGATGTTTATTCTAATGAAGATGTGGAGTTTTTAAGCACTTTAGCCAATCAAGCGGCTATTGCGATCGACAACGCCGAACTGCGCAAAAAAATGCAGGAAGAAGCGGTAATGCGTAACAAACTAGAGCAATTTTTTGCTCCGGCGGTGAGTCGCAAACTACGGGAAGAAGGCAAACTAGAAATTATCGAAGCTGAAGTTACCGCCTTATTTTCTGATATTACTCGCTTTACGCAAATGTCTTCTCGCCTGGAACCCCGCCAAGTAATATCTATGTTGAATGAATACTTTAAAGTCATGGTAGAGGATATTGTTTTCCCCTATCAAGGAACCTTAGAAAAATATATCGGTGATGCTTTAGTAGCCGTTTGGGGCGCTCCCTACGCCCGCAAAGATGATGTGGAAAGAGCAGTTAAAGCAGCCATTGATATGCAATGGGCTGTCCGCCGCATGAACGATCGCTGGACTAAGGATTATGCGGAACCTTTGCAAATTCACATAGGCTTAAATACCGGACTCGTAGCGGCCGGAAATATAGGTTCTGAGCGATTAATTCAATACGCCCATATTGGTGATACTATGAACGTTGCCAGCCGCATTTGTAGTGCCGCCCAAGCCGGAGAAATTATGATTTCGGCAAGTACATTTAAGCAACTGGGCGACCATAGTTTCCCCCTGGAAAAAATGCCCCATATTCGAGTGAAAGGTAAGGATCAAGCCCTCCAGCTTTACCGTCTTCATTGGGAAGAAGTTCATACCATTTCCCTATAATCTGGCGACTATTACCCGTTGATATGACCGGGGACGAACTCACAAAGCGCCTATATCCCCCCTATTAGGGCGATCGCTTTCAGTGGGCTGGTGGGAATCGTGGGTTAGGGCGATCGCTTTCAGTGGGCTGGTGGGAATCGTGGGTTAGGGCGATCGCTTTCCGTGGGCTGGTGGGAATCGTGGGTTAGGTTTAGGGTTAGGTTAGGGCGGGTGCAGCTAGTTGGCTGGTTTCTCCCGTGGCTGCTCTAGCACCCGCCCCTACTGGCGGTGGGAATCGTGGGTTAGGTTTAGGGTTAGGTTAGGGCGGGTGCAGCTAGTTGGCTGGTTTCTCCCGTGGCTGCTCTAGCACCCGCCCCTACTGGCGGTGGGAATCG
>NZ_JBIMLI010000012.1:0-44525 GCF_051859755.1 Limnospira sp. | reverse complement strand
CGGGTGCAGCTAGTTGGCTGGTTTCTCCCGTGGCTGCTCTAGCACCCGCCCCTACTGGCGGTGGGAATCGTGGGTTAGGGCGGGTGCAGCTAGTTGGCTGGTTTCTCCCGTGGCTGCTCTAGCACCCGCCCCTACTGGCGGTGGGAATCGTGGGTTAGGGCGATCGCTTTCAGTGGGCTGGTTTCTCCCGTGGCTGCTCTAGCACCCGCCCCTACTGGCGGTGGGAATCGTGGGTTAGGGTTAGGGTTAGGTTAGGGCGGGTGCAGCTAGTGGGCTGGTTTCTCCCGTGGCTGCTCTAGCACCCGCCCCTACAGAGTCGCGCCTACTCTATATTTGTGTCGCCTTCCCTGGTTAAAATAATTAATCCACTATACTCGGATAATCTTCATGGCACAGACTCTACTTTTTAATGCACTGCGTCAAGCCACTGACGAAGAAATGGCTCGCGATCCTGCTGTATTGGTTCTAGGGGAAGATGTAGGTCACTATGGTGGTTCCTACAAAGTGACCAAAGACTTGCATAAGAAATATGGGGATCTGCGAGTTCTCGATACCCCCATTGCTGAAAATAGTTTCACAGGGATGGCAGTTGGTGCCGCTATGACCGGACTGCGACCCATAATCGAAGGGATGAACATGGGATTCCTGCTGCTGGCTTTCAACCAAATTGCTAATAATGGTGGAATGCTGCGCTACACTTCCGGGGGTAACTTTAAAATGCCTTTGGTAATTCGTGGACCCGGCGGGGTGGGTCGTCAATTGGGAGCCGAACACTCTCAACGCCTAGAGTCCTATTTCCAAGCGGTTCCGGGTCTAAAAATTGTCGCCTGTTCTACGCCCTATAATGCTAAGGGTCTACTCAAATCGGCAATTCGGGATGATAACCCGGTTTTGTTCTTTGAGCACGTCCTGCTGTATAACCTCAAGGAAGATCTACCGGAAGAGGAATATTTGGTTCCTATTGACCAGGCGGAAATTGTGCGATCGGGTAAAGATGTCACGATTCTTACCTACTCTCGGATGCGCCATCATGTAATGCAGGCGGTTCCGGCTATGGTGAAACAGGGTTTTGACCCAGAGGTGATTGATTTAATTTCCCTCAAGCCTTTAGACCTGAATACCATTGGCGAGTCGATTCGGAAAACTCACCGTGTGATTATTGTGGAAGAGTGCATGAAAACCGGGGGAATTGGGGCGGAACTGACGGCCTCGATTAATGATAATTTCTTTGATGAACTTGATGCTCCTGTGTTGCGGCTTTCCTCCCAGGATATCCCTACCCCCTATAACGGGATGTTGGAAAGGTTGACGATTGTACAGCCGGAACAGGTTCTGGAGGCGGTTCAGAAGATGTTATCCCACCAGGTATAGCTTAATGGGTTCCGCGTCTGGACTTCTGGGTTGAGTTGGGGTGAAGTTCCATGGCTTTCCTGGTAGTTCGGCGTGGGATCGGATTTTAATGATAAAATGAGTCGTTATCCCTGATTTTGAATTCAGTATGCGAAAACAGCGATCGCTCCTTTTCCTGATCTTACTCCTGGTCATCACTTCCCTGATTATTTTGGTCCGGGTTCCTATTCGCCTGGGACTAGACTTGCGGGGTGGTTCTCAACTCACAATTCAGTTGCAAACCTCCGATGATGTGCCACGCATTGATGAGCGGGTTTTGGAGGGGGTTCAGAGTGTCATCGAAAACCGTGTCAACGGTTTGGGTGTTTCTGAGGCTGTGGTGCAAACTGTAGGAGATGATCAGATTCTGGTGCAACTCCCCGGTGTCAGTGACCCAGAACAAGCGGAACGGGTTTTGGGAGGGACGGCTCAGTTGGATTTCCGGGAGCAAAGACCGGGGACTGAGGGAGAGCTTTTTGCGGAAATACAGGTTAATCGAGCATTAGATGCTGATTTAAGACAGGCGATCGCCACCGGAGACGATGATAGACTCGAACAACTCCTCCAACAACTCAATGAAAGTAATCAGGCGATCGCCTCATTCTATAAAGAACCCATAATTCGCGGCCAGCAGCTACAAGATGCCTTCCCCCAACCCACTCAAGGGGGGAATGGTTGGGAAATTGTCCTGCGCTTTAATAGTGAAGGCGGCAGAAATTTTGCTGAACTTACCAAAAACTTAGCCGGGACAGGACGCACCATTGGCATCTTTTTAGATGACAGTCTGTTAAGTTCTCCCACCGTTTCCGTGGAATTTGCCGATACCGGAATTACCGGGGGAAGTGCCGTAATTACCGGCAATTTTAGCGCCGCCGAAGCTAATGATCTCGCCGTACAATTGCGAGGGGGAGCGCTTCCGGTTCCGGTGGAAATTGTCGAAAACCGCACCGTCGGTGCAACTCTGGGACGTGATAGCATTCAGCGCAGTATTTATGCCGGCAGTGGCGGCTTGATTTTGGTGCTAATTTTTATGGTGGCTTATTATCGCCTACCAGGAGCGATCGCTGATGTGGCTTTGGTGGTTTACGCCTTATTTACCCTAGCCATTTTTGCCCTCTTGGGAGTTACCCTTACCCTACCGGGAATTGCTGGGTTTATCCTTAGTATCGGTATGGCTGTTGATGCTAACGTCCTGATTTTTGAACGCACCCGGGAAGAACTCCGAGCCGGAAAAACCCTCTATCGTTCCGTCGAGTCTGGTTTTTATCGGGCTTTTGGCAGTATCCTGGATGGAAATGTTACCACTGGTATTGCTTGTGTCGCTCTGTTCTGGCTGGGAACTGGACTGGTGAAGGGATTTGCCCTTACCCTCGGCTTGGGGGTGGCTGTGAGTATGTTTACCGCTGTTACCTTTAGCCGCACTCTCATGTTTACCGTGATTAGTTTACCTGAGTTCCGCAAGCCTGAATTGTTTTGTCCAAATCTCCCTAAGACTAATTAGGTTTGATGGTTTTCTCAACTCTTGTGTTGCCCCTAAATTATGGCTTGATCTGAAACTATGACTTTTAGTGTGACAAAACGGCGATCGCTTTGGTGGATGATTTCGGCGGCGGTTATCCTCGCCGGAATAGTGGCGATGTTAATTTCCTGGACTAATCCTGATATTGGCTCACCCATACGCCCCGGACTAGACTTTGTGGGAGGAACTCGCCTCCAGTTGGAACTTGATTGCACTGTTCCCGGTAATTGTGATGGCCCCATTGAGATTGACCAGGTGCGGGAAGTTTTGCAGGCTCAGGACTTGGGTAGCAGTTCCATTCAACTTTTGGATAAAGACCCCATTCAACGCGATCGCCAAATTGTTTCCGTTCGCACTAAAAACCTCAATGTTGATGAACGAACTCAGCTAGAAGCCGCCTTGCGAGAGGCGATCGGAGTTTTTGACCCCCTCGCTACCCAAATCGACACCGTGGGACCAACTCTCGGCCGTCAAATCTTTATTTCTGGACTCCAAGCCTTACTCGTCGCTTTCGCCGGAATTACCGTCTATCTAACTTTCCGGTTCCAGTTTGACTATGCAGTATTTGCATTTGTCGCCCTATTCCATGATGTTTTTCTGACTATGGGGATATTCTCCATTTTCGGTCTGGTTTTTGGCTTAGAAGCCGATACCCTATTTTTAGTAGCCCTCTTGACAATTATCGGGTTTTCTGTTAATGACACCGTGGTAATTTACGATCGCATCCGGGAAATCTTGAAACAAATGCCCGACGCTTCTACCGGGGAAGTCGTTGATAATGCCGTTAACCAAACCTTGGCGCGCTCTATCAATACCACAGTTACCACCATCCTACCCCTGTTTTGCATTTTCCTGTTTGGCGGGGAAACTCTCAAATATTTTGCCCTCACCCTGATTATAGGTTTTATTGCAGGTTCCTACTCTAGTATTTTTATTGCTAGTACCCTCCTGGGTTGGTGGCGCGATCGCAAAGCGTCTAAGTCAACCATCGTCCCTAATGATGAACCTCAGCCAGTGTCTAGGGAAAAATAAATAATTACAGTCCCATGTCCTATCCTGAACCCTCATTAGATGATCCAGTCCTGAAAACTCAAATGAAACGACTCCATGAGTTGATAATTTGGAGTCGCTGGCTGGTGATTATCCTATTATGGTTGGTTATTGGCTCACTGAGTTTGTGGGGAATGCGATCGGACATTTCCCTACTCATGGAACATTTTACCTGGGCTACAGTCCGCCACGGCCTATTTCATAATCGCCTATCTGCGATCGGTTTAGGTATATGTGTAGGCATGACTACCAGCACCTTACTTTGGCAAAGTCGCAACATTCTTATGGGTTTCCCCCTTCGTTATCGCCAACGCCTAGAAAGACAAGTCCTCAAAATTCGCCAACAGGGTTCGACTCATCCCCTGTGGCGGTGGGTAATTAATAATTATAAATAATTAGCCTCCATAACTGAGCAGATCAGCTACCACTAGAAGACTCTCTGAGAATTATCTGCCATAAGTTTGTATAAATTATTACAATTAACCCTTTATGTCAAGTTATGCTTCAGTTGGTTAAGAGATTTGTAAATCATGTGAAATCTTGTGTAATTTGATGTTTGATCAGGCGAATTTGAGTTATGGTTGAGACTATAAAGAAAAAATAAAGGCGGCCACCACAAATTTAAGATTAGTGTGAACAGGCTGCATATCTAAGACGCTCACCCACTCCCGGCTTTGGGGAGAAAATGAACAAACCATAAGGAGGTCTTATGACTCCAACAATGCTCCGTCAACTTTGGTCTTTAGTTGAAAATACCCAACCTTCACATTTAGTTAGTCTGGATGATGATAGCCTGGTTCAGTGCTTGATGGGTCGCCTAAAGAGTCAGTCAAGCATCAATGGTCAGGAGGTGGATATGTTGGATGAGTATATCAACTCTCGTATATCTCTAATTCGTGACCTAGCCGAGGCTCGTCTGTCTGGGGAATCAATGGCTTAATATTCAATAGGGACGGAGTATAGTGTGCGATCGCTCTATATATTACCCCCCCACAATTTCCCCGAAGATCGCGATATATAGCCAATTTATGTCAAACTCCCTTGAAATTGTCCACGAACGATATCGCCAAATTAAGGTAAGTTTATGAAAATTGTCAACTCCCTTCTCAGGCTGTTGTAAGATAGTCCTGTCCTCGGGTTGCCAATTAATTGGGCTCTCCCTCTTCTCCTAAGTCTCCCTGATAGGTGCAAACCTTAATAGTGGGTGGCTTAGTGGCGATATGTAAACCGATTCAAAGACAATTCAAAAACTATGGGTAAACGAGGTTTTCTATTATTGGTAAGTTGCTTGTCAGCCTTATCACTCACAGCTTGTGAACCCGGAGGATCTCCAGGTTCTGACGGACTAGCCGCCGGAGGCAGCGGTCAAAGTCGCCTAAATGTTGTCAAAAACCGAGGAGTCCTCATTTGTGGGGTAGATGGTGGTATTCCTGGCTTCAGTTTTGTTGATCAGAGTGGCGAATACTCTGGCTTAGATGTAGATGTCTGTAAAGCCGTAGCAGCAGCCTTATTTGATGACCCTAATGCAGTTCAGTATCGGAACTTAGATTCCACAGAACGTTTTGAAGCCATGAGAGCCGGGGAAGTAGATATGCTTTCGCGCAATACTACCTGGACTCTCAGCCGTGATACATCTGTAGGGATGGAATTTGCCCCTACCACATTCCATGATGGTCAGGGTATGATGGTTCGCGCAGATAGTGGAATTACCAGCTTAGAAGATTTTCAGGATCGCGCCGTCTGTGTAGAAGCGGGAACTACCACCGAACTTAATCTTACTGATAATATGCGCGAACGGGGTATCACCTTTGAGACCGTGACATTCCAACAGGCTGACCCCGCCTATGCGGCTTATGCTGAGGGTCGTTGTGAAGGTATGACCTCTGATAAATCTCAACTCCTCGCTCGTCGCAGCACCCTTCCCAACCCCAATGATCATATTATCCTGGATGTTACTATGTCTAAGGAACCCCTCGGACCTGTAACCCTCAATAATGACTCAGCTTGGTTTGATACCGTCAAATGGGTGACATTTGCTTTGTTTGAAGCCGAAGAACTAGGAATTACTCAAGCTAATGTCGAAGAAATTGCCCAAACTAGCGAGAATCCTACCATTCGCCGTTTTCTTGGCGTGGAAGGGGATTTAGGTACAGGAATGGGTTTAACTAATGATTTTGCTGCTAGGGTGATTAGGCACGTCGGAAACTATGCGGAAGTTTACGATCGCAATTTAGGTGCAGGTTCCCAGTTTAATCTTCCTCGCAATGAAAATGAGCTATGGACTAATGGGGGTTTACTCTTTTCTCCACCATTCCGTTAATGACAAAAATTAGGTGAAGGGTAGGATCTTATTAGTTGAGGCGGTTTTTTCGACTACCAAAACTGATCCACCTTTCATCTATCATGGTCAAGCTGAATAACATCACAGCAGCTTATGGGGACATATCAAGATGAAATTTGTGGATGAGTATCGGGATTTGGAATTGTCCCAAAAATACGCTCAGGCGATCGCATCTATTACTAGCCAACCCTGGACAATCATGGAAATTTGTGGGGGACAAACCCACTCCATTGTTAAATATGGCATTGACAAGTTATTACCTGAACAAATTACTTTAATTCATGGCCCTGGATGTCCCGTCTGTGTGACTCCCATTCACATGATTGATCGCGCTGTTGAAATAGCCACCCTTCCTAATACTATTCTCTGTTCCTTTGGGGATATGTTACGAGTCCCTGGAACCGAAAAAGACTTGCTTTCAGTTAAGGCTATGGGGGGAGATATTCGCATCGTTTATTCCCCTTTAGATAGTTTAAAAATTGCTCAGAATAACCCCGACAAACAGGTGGTATTTTTGGCGGTCGGCTTTGAAACTACAGCACCCGCTACAGCTATGGCGGTTTATCAAGCCAAAGAACTCTCAATTGAGAATTTTTCGATGCTGGTTTCTCATGTGTTGGTTCCTCCGGCGATCGCGGCTATTTTATCTAGTTCTAACTGTCGAGTACAGGGGTTTTTAGCGGCTGGTCATGTTTGCACAGTGATGGGATACACTGAATATGAGCCGATTGTAAACAAATATAATATTCCCATTGTTGTGACTGGTTTTGAACCTGTAGATATTCTTCAGGGGATTTATCTATGTATTAAACAGCTAGAAGAGGGACAAGCTACATTAGAAAATCAATACACTCGTTCGGTACAAAGAGAGGGAAATAAGACGGCACAAACCATTATATCACAAGTATTTGAAGTAGTCAATCGTCAATGGCGCGGCATAGGAGAAATTTCCGAAAGTGGTTTAGGGTTGCGATCGCCCTACGCGGAATTTGACGCAGAAAATCGGTTTAATTTGTCACCGCCACAACCGGATAATTATAGCGAATGTATCAGCGGTGAAATTATGCAGGGAATCAAAAAACCCCATCAGTGTCCCGCCTTTGGAACCCGCTGTAAACCAGAACATCCCCTCGGTGCGCCCATGGTTTCTTCGGAAGGCGCTTGCGCCGCCTATTATCGTTACCGCCACCAGGGAGAAACCGAGTTATTACAGTAGGGTGCGTCAGACACCAGAAACCATCAGAAAAACCCGATAATTTATTTCTGACGCACCAGAATACTTGTTCGGAAATAGCTTAAAATATTACCCTCACCCTAAATCAGAATTAATTAATAATTAATAATTAATAATTAATAATTAATTATTGTAGGGGCGGGTTCTGCTGTCAATTCTCAATTCCCCACGACGATATTAATAAACCCGCCCTACCCCACGGGGGAATTACTTGGAAAGGTATTAGATTATTAGACCAATTATATAGTAGGGTGCGTCAGACAGGGAAAACCAGGAGAAAAACCCGATAATTGATGACTGACGCACCAGACCAATTATAAAGTGAGGATTAAAATTTTAATTGATAGGTAAAATGTCTATCAGGTGTTCCCCTGGAAATAAGTCAATTCCTAAAGCTGATTTGATTAAATATAGCAGCAGAAATATGATAGCACTAATCATCAGGTTTAAGCCGATGAGCAATAAGGAAGCGGCTATGATATTAGCAATTTTATGGGCTTGGGTAAAGAAAGGCGATCGCTTTTTTTGTCGGCGTTCCTTACCCACGAAAACCACCACATAAAACCGATCTATAATCAAATCGACAGTAAATCTCAGATCGACAATTTTCGAGGAAGGTTGGGGTATAGCTGCATCTAAAGTTTGCCGAATTTCTGCCAGTTGTTGGGGGTTAAAACTTGCCAAAACTTCGGGAGTCATTTTTTGTAAATATTCATCAGCATTTGGGGGTTGAATCCGAGGTAAATTTCTCGGATATTGTTGAGATTTCCTGTTCATATTAAATCATCCAACCTAAGCGAAAAATTACCGAACCGACTATGAAAGCGACCCCCGGGATACCCAGTAGTATATAAAAAAGGCGATCGTCATTTAAACCCACCGTAGATAGGATAGTGCGACCCCATGCTAAAGCCATAATTAGCAGTATAGAAAAAGCCCATAATCCCATTAAAATCATCGCCCAAAGGGGTGCATTTTGGAATGGTAAATCTGGCAGCCACACCGTTGGCCATGTCTTGAGAATAGTGCCAATAAACATAATCAACACTAGCCAAGCATTCGCCAAAACAATAGCTTCTTCCCCGACCTTAGCCAAATGTAGGATAACCGCGAAAGTGATTAACCACACCAACCAGGGAACCTCAAACGCCGCCAGGAACCACCCAGCCACAGTATAGCCCAAAAATAAAGTGATAGTATAGATCCAAAATCGGGGATAGCTGTAAAATTTATCAGCCACAGTGTCTTTAACAGTTATCACGATATTGTATATTATACAAGAACATCTGAGCAACAGCAAATTTCAGCCAATTAATTAACCCATGGAAAGCAACCCCGACTTTAATTTAACCTGTCCTATTCCCATTGACAACTATCCCCAAGTTTTATTAGCCCACGGTGGTGGTGGACGATTAATGAATCAATTAATTGAGCAAATGTTTCGTCCCGCCTTCGGCACATCATCAGATATTCCCCATGATGCAACCACCCTGACTTTAACGGGCAAAAAAATCGCAATGACCACAGATTCTTATGTGGTTAATCCCCTATTTTTTCCAGGGGGAGATATCGGTTCAATGGCAATTTATGGAACTGTGAATGATTTAGCTATGGCGGGGGCGCGTCCTTTATATCTTAGCGTGGGATTTATCCTCGAAGAAGGACTACCCATGACCACTTTATGGCAAATCATTCAAAGGATGCAAATGGCAGCTAAAGGGGCTGATATTCAGATTGTTACCGGGGACACCAAAGTAGTAGATCGCGGCAAGGGAGATGGCATATTTATTAATACAGCAGGAATTGGAATTATTGAACATGAATTAAGGATTTGTCCTGAGTCTGTACAGCCAGGTGATATCATCTTAGTTAGTGGTGATTTAGGTCGTCATGGTATTGCTATTATGGCAGTGCGTGAAGGGTTGGAATTTGAAACCACAATTGAGAGTGATTCTGCACCAGTGGCTGACCTGGTTTTAGAATTATTAAATGCAGGGGTAGAAATTCACTGTTTGCGGGATTTAACTAGAGGTGGTTTAGCTAGTGCTTTACATGAAATAGCGACAGCCAGTAACTTACAAATGGAAATAGACGAGAATCAACTACCCATCCGGGAAGATGTCCAAGGAGCCTGTGAAATTCTGGGTTTTGACCCTATTTATGTAGCGAATGAAGGTCGTTTTGTGGCTTTTATACCTGCTAAGGATGTTGAAAAAACCTGCTCAATTTTAACTGCCAAAAATCCCCAAGCGTCTGTGATTGGTCAAGTTCAAGACAAAGCTGGGGGATTAGTGACTATGCGAAGTAAAATCGGATCGACTCGCATTGTTGACTTACTCAGTGGGGAACAACTACCCCGCATCTGTTAAGTTAAACTCTTTCATGGCTGGAATAAAGTTGGCGTTTTCATGGTTAGAACGACTGAGTTTAATCAATGCAAAACGCTGGATAGGTGTGAGTTTTTCCCACTGTTCTACAGAAATTTGTAAATGGGTTTCGGCGGCTTTATTTTGGACGGCTTCAGGAACTTGACTAGCATCTAACCAAGCTGGCTGTGAATCAACTGGCAAATCTTTTAGGGGTATATCTGTATATTTACTCGCGAAATCTTGCAGTAAATTACGATAGGTATTAATATCGTCTTGGGTTTCGGTTGGCTGTTGTACTAATTGTTGACGCACCGACAGGGGAAATTGATTCCAGTGGGCTAGTTTTAATTTAACCCCACAGGTATCGAGTTTGTAGCGAACCGCCATAGGAATACAGCGTAGAGAAGAGACAAAATCATCCTCAAATTTAAACAAGTGACTCATTATTTACCTATTAGAAGTTGACCTACAAAAAATTGACTTCTGCGCCAACAGATTGACTTTGGATAAAATCAGCTAACCACCGTCTAACGTGATAGGTAGCGCGACAATCATCTTCATTATAACGAACGATCGCATCTAATAAAGTGCGATCGCCTGTTTTTAACCATTCCTCATACCAACAAACACATTGCGCGCCATTAGCCTTAGCATCTCGCCACTCAAAACCCATCCAGCGTGCGATCGATTTTAAGGCGTAGCTTTCCACAGGTAATGTGACGGTTTCTACAATTTGATAATGAACATCAACTAAGCGTTTAATCAAAGGTCGCCACAAATAAGATGGAGTCTGATACAGTTTAGCCAAACGGCTAATAGTTTTGGCTTCATAGTCGCAAAAGTGGAAAATTGGCGCAATGGGATATCGCCACACGAGGGTTAAAAAATGCTCCCAGGCTATTTGTTCATCGGCGGTAGTTTCGGCTAATAAGGGATAGAATTTTTCCCTTTGCGATCGCCTATCAACTACCAACACACCATGAAGATAATCTAAGTTTAGATCCGGCTGTGCTTCAATATCAAAATATAGTTCTACAGGTGATTGTAACCAAAAGGGATCTGGCAGATATTTATGGCTGGTTTTTGTCGATAGTTTAACATTAATAATATCATCAATATTTTGCTTGAGAATGGCTTGATTTTTCCAAACAGATTCAGCTTGCCTAATTACTTGGACAGCGACACCATTATCAAACTCTGGATAAGTTTGGAGGATTTCGGGTTGAGTTTGTGCGAGAGACTCAACACTGGTCAAATTTAAACTATTAAGGCGAGTTTGACGAATGGGGGTAATTCCTGGTAATAAACAGATATTTTTTTGGGATTTAGCAATATCATGGCAGTTAGTATACCATTGACAGAGACTGCATTTTTGGCGACTGATAAAAATATCCGGTTCCTGAGCGTTTTTGATCAGAGTCAGATAATCCTGGACAATTTCCCGCATTTGAGGAAGTCGCTGTTTGAGGTCTACGGAATAAGCACCGCGATCGCGTAATAGTAGCACCACTTCTTCTGGCATTACCCCTTGAATCGCCGCCAATATTTCCCCATGAAATACGGCTACAATTTGATAATCAAGTTTCGGACGTTTTCCTAGGCGGATATCTTGGGGGATATATAGCCAATCACCAAACTGGGAAGCCCCAGGTTTTTTGACTAACAAATCTGGGCGACTGAGATAACTTACCTGTTCAGGGAGTTGGTCAAAAAAGGAGCGATCGCCATAAGCAGAATCGGAGGAATGGCTATGATATAATAACACCCCACGGTAAATATAATCTACTCCCTGCCGCATCAATTCTAGGGTAGCTTGCATTCCGGCTTCCCAGTCTTGTGGGGGATATTTAGGCTGTGAATAAATGCGATCGGCAATGATAGTTTTTCGATAGGTGACACTATCAGCTATCAATTTCAGGAGAAAATCGCTAGGGGGTTCTTTCAGGGTGCGATCGCCGTAGACATCTAAAAAGGCCCGTCGATCGCAACGTTGGTAAAATAGAAGCTGTTGATCTTCGATCAGCATTAATATTGTTGAGGATGGGCAAGGTAAATTTATGATTATAGGCTATGGTAGCACCAATTCTGATGTAGATGGGTTAGTTGTTGAAAATTCGTGGTAAAAGTGGATCATAAGGCGATATCTGATACCCATGAACAAGTCATTAGAAACCCACCGACAAAATTTTCCAGCTTTGGAGAATAAGGCATATTTTAACTATGGGGGACAGGGACCCTTGCCACAAGTCTCGATGGATAAGATTATCAAATCCTATCAGTTTGTCCAGGAGTGTGGTCCTTTTTCCCAAAAGGTAAATAGCTGGGTTCAGCAGGAGTTAGGCTTAACACGGGAGGCGATCGCCTCTGAGTTAGGGGTACAATCTGCAACTATTACCCTGACGGAAGATGTGACCGTAGGCTGTAATATTGCCCTATGGGGGATTGATTGGCAACGAGGAGATCATCTATTAATCTCGGATTGTGAACACCCAGGGGTAGTGGCCACGGTGGGGGAATTGGTGCGGCGGTTTCAGATAGAGGTATCTGTCTGTCCCCTGTTAGAGACTTTAAATGAGGGTGATCCGGTAGAGGCGATCGCATCTCGAATCAAATCCAACACTCGCCTGGTAGTAATTAGTCATATCTTATGGAATACAGGACAGGTTTTGCCTCTCACCGCGATTATGCAAGCCTGTAAAGCCGCTTCAGGAGGGGTTAGGGTATTGGTGGATGCGGCGCAGTCTGTAGGGGTTCTGCCGTTAAATTTAGCGGAATCTGGAGTAGATTTTTATGGTTTTACGGGTCATAAATGGTTATGTGGTCCAGAGGGTTTAGGGGGTTTATATGTCAGTCCTGATGCTGTATCAGATCTGAGTCCTACTTTTATCGGGTGGCGGGGTATTGAAGTTGACGAAAGGGGAACACCGACTAATTGGAAATCTGACGGAAGACGCTATGAAATAGCCACCTCAGCTTATCCTTTGATGGTGGGTTTACGAGAGGCGATCGCTATTCATAACCAATGGGGAACTGCCACCGAACGTTATCAACAAATTTGTAATCTTAGTCAATACCTATGGGAACGTTTATCAGAACTTCCCCAAATTGATTGTTTACGCACTTCTCCACCAGAATCGGGTTTAGTATCATTTAAAGTTACCCAAAGTCTCCCCCACCCACAGATAGTCAGAGCCTTAGAATCGGAAAATATTTTAGTGCGAACTATCCTCGACCCCGACTGTATTCGCGCCTGCGTTCATTATTTCACTCAGCCATCAGAAATTGATGAACTGATTACTTGTCTGGCTAAAATATCGGGTGGCGGCTAATTTTAAAGGCGATATATCCTTATGTTTCAACGGTATCAAGATGATAGAAATACTATATTTCATGGAGATGCAATTCAGATTTTATCTAGTCAAATTGCAGCTAATTCTGTGAATCTGATTTTTGCAGATCCTCCCTACAATATAGGGAAGAAATTTTCCAAGTTTCATGACCAATGGAATTCCGAAGAAGATTATATCAATTGGTCATATCAATGGCTTGATGAATGTGTCAGGGTATTGAAACCTAACGGAACATTATATGTAATGACCAGCACTCAATCTATGCCATACTTTGATATTTACTTGCGGCAAAAAATGTCAATTCTTAGTCGTATTGTCTGGCATTATGATAGTTCTGGAGTGCAAGCAAAGAAGTATTTTGGGTCTATGTATGAACCCATACTTCATTGCGTGAAAGACCAGAAAAATTATATTTTCAATTCAGCCGATATTAAAGTGGAAGCCAAGACTGGCGCACAACGTAAATTAATTGATTATAGAAAACCAGTACCTACTCAATACAACAGTGAAAAAGTGCCTGGTAATGTCTGGTATTTTCCCCGTGTAAGGTATCGCATGGCAGAATATGAAAATCATCCAGCACAGAAACCAGAATCATTGTTAGAAAGAATTATTCTAGCAAGTACCAACACACATGATTTGGTACTTGATCCCTTTGCTGGAACTTTTACCACTGCAGCCGTAGCTAAACGCTTAGGACGAATTTCTATGAGTATAGAATCTCAAGAAGAATATCTTAAAATTGGTCTAAGGCGGGTTTTAGGATGGCAAGAATACCAAGGAGAAAAGCTACTACCACCCGCGAAAAATCAGACTAAACAAAATACCAATTTTCCTACAAATCAATTCATTCAACCCAGTATTTTTGATGCCGATACTACAGCATGAATTCACTCTAAAGATTATCGAAATTCTCAATTCTCATTTTCCCAATCAGGGAGAGCAAGTTTTGATAAATAGTGAGTTATTGCAATATCTCAATATTAAAACCAAAGCTGCTAATCGAGGTTCTAAATCACGGGCTGGATTTGCTAACCACTATGCTATCTATGTATTAGTTGAAGACTATCTCAATAATAAATTTCACATTAGAGGTGGCTATGATGATTATGAAGGGGCTCAGTTTATTAATCTTTTACAGAGACAAAGACAACTTCCCTTTGGGAATAAACTGCAAAATCATGCCCTGAATCATCGACTAAATCAGGAGTTTAAAAAATACTTCCCCACTTTATCTTATGTACCGGTAATCAGAGATACAAAAACTAATAGATACTGGATAAATGAAAATCTGCTTCAGGTTTCTATCAATGGTAATCAAATCAACATTGCTGAGGCAATCATAGATATTATAGATGCTTTTGTGATAGCCAGAAGACAGTCTTTTAGTCAGTTTATTATCTATTGTAAACAGATGATTGAGATTCATAACCAAGACCCTTTACAAGCTATTGAGTTTATTCGCAGTTTGTTAAACAAGGATGTAGATGCCAGAGTGTTTGAAATTGTGAGTTATGCGATTTTAAAACAGTATTACGGAGAGCAAAAAATCTACTGGGTCTCCTAATAGTCTAAATACTGAATACTTAATTTTGTATAAAACTGGTAGAACTAATGCGAATGATGGTGGTATAGATTTTGTGATGAAACCCCTAGGTAAATTCTTCCAAGTGACAGAAACTATTGATGCTGGTAAATATTTCTTAGATATCGATAAAGTACAGAGATACCCTATTACCTTTGTTGTGAAAACTGAACAGCCACCGGAGGAAGTTTTAGATCAAGTTAAGAAACAAGCTACAGCTAAATATCATATAAAAGCTATTGTTCAAAGATATTTAGAGTCTATAGAAGAAGTCATCAATATCCCCGAACTGATGCACCGTTTTGATGCAGTTTTAACACAAGGAAAAGCACCAGATGTAATTGAGGAAATAGTTATACAAAGTCGTATTGAGTTTCACCTGGAAACTGAGGAAAATGATCTGATTAATTATCAAGATGAGGGTAGACTAATTTAATCAAGTATCTGGGTAAAAACTGTGAGATGATGATAATTATTGCCTCCCATATCAAAATCTAAGATAACCATTCTGTTTGCTGCTGAAGACAGGCGATCGCTATAGTAGTTTCCACCTGGTCAAATTCCTGATAAAAACGGCTAACACTCAGGAAAACTTCTGGTGTGGCTAGGATAATTAGTCGATCGCATAACTGTTGTAAAGAATTGACTAACTCGATAGGTGCGAGGGGAACACAAATCCAAATAGCGCCGGGTTTTTGCGATCGCAAAGCCTTAATCGCCGCTACCATAGTCATACCCGTAGCAATACCATCATCAACTACTATAATTAAATTATCCTTAACCGAATTAGAAGGACAATAGGTGGCGAATTCCTGCCATTGACTATAGGCTTTTTCTTGTGCGTCACGCAGAATAGAATGGCTTTCCCAAAACTGGCTAGGACGACGGTTAGACCAAATCACATAACCATCAGCAGTAACAGCCCCTAATGCTAACTCGGGATTATCTGGCTGGGTGATTTTTTTAGCCACAATTACACTGAGGGGACAAGCCAAACGGCGGGCTATCGGTTCAGCCACGGGTAAACCCCCCCTCGGTAAAGCATACACCAACGGACTCATAGCCCCAGGGGAGTCGGTGGTAATCTTATCAATAACTACCTGAGCTAGTTCCTCCCCGGCATGGGTGCGATCGCGAAATAGTGGGTTAGGGAACATAATCGGTTCATCCTTAGCAGTCCCGTTAGATATATAATGACTGGTGTGGCTCATAGTTGCAACTATCCCAGTTCAGCATATACCAGGATTTGAACTTTTACTTAGAAATTCATGTCTAACCAAGACCAACAACTCAGCCTTTTCGATATTCCTAGTCTTAATCAAGACCCTGAGTCCGTAGATTTTGACCTAGAAGAAATTCCCAAAAATGCTCATACTCCCATACCGCCGGGAACCTATCAAACTCTTGCACAAATTGCTGATCATTGTAATAGGTGCTCGCGCTGTCAACTGGGAAAAAACCGCACTCATGCTGTGATTGGTCGTGGGAACCCCACCGCCCCCATTATGATTATCGGAGAAGCACCAGGACAACATGAAGATGAACAAGGTCTTCCTTTTGTGGGTAGATCTGGACAGCTTCTTGATAAGATTTTAGACTCCGTAGGACTTAGTACAGATACCGAAGTTTATATTTCTAATGCTATCCGCTGTCGTCCCCCGGAAAATCGCACCCCAACTGCTTCAGAACTCCAAGCCTGTAAGCCTTATCTATTAGAACAAATCCGCCTCATTAATCCTCAAATTATCCTCCTCACGGGGGCGACTGCAGTTAAGTCTCTTCTAGGAGATAAACGCCCGATTACTAAAATTCGCGGTCAGTGGTTTCAGTGGGAAGGTCGTCAATGTATGCCGATTTTTCACCCCGCATACCTACTCAGAAATTCCTCCCGAGATGTTGGTAAACCTAAATGGTTAATGTGGCAGGATATGCAAGCAGTACGTCAGAGGTTAAATGAGATCCAATCACATTAATTTGACTATAAACCTCCCCACACCTACACCCTCTATTAATTGTTCTCAAATCGGAAAATTACATAAATTTTGCTAATTTATACGGCTAGATAAATTTGATTTTTAAAATATTGTTAAGAATTGATACAATTTTAGGGCAAATACCTCGCCAAAAGTTGACGAGATTATGGGGGTTATGCTATGCTCTAGGAAATCGCACCCAAGGGGTTCCTCTGTCTATTTCCCAAAATCAAGGCTACAACCCTGATTATGTGGCGGTTATAATTATTATCTGAGCAAAAAATAAAACTGGCGATGCACGAGTTTTGGGGTTGAAAGCGGGGTCGATTTTTAGACCTATTGACAAAAACGCCATTTTGTGCATAGACCGATCCAGAGACAGATCCCCCACCCTAGAGGAGAGGGGGGGGAATAGAATCTAATCCTGTTCTAGCCACATTTGCAGCATAGCGGTAGGGATGTAGATAGTAGGGTGATTAAACATATTTCGGATCGCCTGAGTTCCCTGAGACTTGAAAACCATCTGTAAACGACGCTTGAGGTTAGGATACTGTCGCAAAGCCTGAGCGATCGCCTCTTCAGCCTCAGCATTATTCTTAGTATTTTGTGCGACATGATCAAGTAGTTGTTTAACCTCGGTCTGTAGGCTTTGTGTAGTATCTTCTGGCTTAGGTGCAGCGCCATTAGTGCGGCGTACAGCTTGACCATTAGTGCGGGCAGATTTGAGATTTTTAGCTGTTGAAGCAGGTTGAGGTTGAGAAGAACCGCCGCCCCAATTTTGGACAGCCGTCGCCACATCAATACCGGTAGTTTGGCGCAACTCTTCCAAAAACGCCGCCATTTTAGAAGCTGTATTCCCCTTATTAGCATCAACAATAGTAGCACTATCAACAGTAATTTCAGGAACAGTAGAAGCCATAGTTTTTAGTAAGACTTCCAACTTCTGATAAAGGAAAATTTCCCGAGCATTAGGACCGGCTGCTTTCCAGGACTCAGCCAGCCGTCGTGTACCTTCAGCTTGAGCTTTCCCATCTTCAATAATTTGGGCAGCATCCCCACGCGCCCTAGCGATCGCCTTTTTACATTCCGCTTCTGCTGGTGCGACCACATCAGCTTGTAGTTGCTGTTCTACCTGCTTAATCCTTTCTTTTTGAACAGAGACCTCAGCCTGAGTCCTAGCGACCTCAGCGGCTGTTTCCGACTCCGACTCTGCGACCACCGCCGCCCGTTTAGTCATAGCATCAGCCACCCGGCGTTCAGCTTCCGCCTTAGATACCTCTACCTCAGTTTCCAACTTTTTCAACTGAGTCATTTTATGATTTTCCGCAGTACGGATAGCAGCATCAGCCTTAGCTTGTGCTTCAGCAACACGAGAATCTCTAAACAATTCCGCCCGTTGTTGTCGTCCAATCGAGTCAAGATACCCCACCTCATCGGAAATATTTTGAATTTGGAGAGTATCCAAAATCAACCCCAGTTGTTGTAAATCATCTTCAGCTTCTTCGAGGAGACTTTTAGCAAAAGCCAATTTATCCCCATTGACCTGTTCAGGGGTAAGGCTGGCTAACACCCCGCGCAGGTTTCCTTCCAGAGTATCTTTAGCAATGCGTTCAATTTCCTGGCGAGTTTTCCCCAATAAACGCTCGATCGCATTATGAATTGTGGGTTCTTCCCCAGCAATTTTAATATTCGCCACCCCATCAACCTGTAAAGGAATGCCTCCTTTCGAGTAAGCATTAGCCACCTTTAACTCAATAATCATATTGGTTAAATCCATGTGAAAGGCTTGTTCTAACAGGGGTGTCCGAATGCTGCTACCACCTTTCACCAGGCGATATCCCACAGTGCGATCATTTTCTGTTGAGCGACGACTACCCGCAAAAATCAACACTTCGCTAGGCTGACAAATATAGTAGAGATTGCGGATAATAAATACAGTGGCTCCGCTTCCTAAACCTAGGGCTGCTAATAAGGCGATGATAATTTCCATAATTCCTATACCTGTGTTGGGCTGCCATGAAATTTACTGATTGTTATTTAATTTCTGCTTGTGTTCCCCAAAGTCCTAGATACATTAATTCCCAAAGTGCGATCGACACTTTCGAGGAATTGACGGAAAATTTCCGGATAGGCGCGAACCAAACCAGCGATCGCTTCTCCGTCTCCACTATCAATCACATTGACATATTCCAGACCAACCCGGCGGGGAATTTGGGCAGCTTCCCGCAATACCATCTCGATTTGTTGTAAGTAGAACAGTTCCGAAGCATCCTCGCCCATTTCCTGCCAAACTGCGTTAATCAGGTCGTTTACTTCCGCCGCCGCGCGGGCATTTTCCGCTAAAGCAGCCGCATTACCTCTGGCTTGCAGTTCCCTAGCTTGTCGTTCCGCGTCCGCAGGTAGGACGGTATCAGCTTCGAGTCGTAACCTTTCCAACTCAGCGCGGACAGTTTGCAGGAGTTGTTCAGCCCTAGCGCGGGCTTCTTTACCAGCAGCGATGGTGCGTTCTTCTTCGGACCTAGCTTGCTGTTCAAGTTCGGCGCGAATTTTCCGCAGTTCGTTTTCTTTCTTTTGGACAAAGGTTCTGGCTTGACTTAGGGCGACTTCCGATTGGCGG
This sequence comes from Limnospira sp., assembly GCF_051859755.1. NCBI lineage: Bacteria > Bacillati > Cyanobacteriota > Cyanophyceae > Oscillatoriales > Sirenicapillariaceae > Limnospira > Limnospira sp. Next base: position 25,098 of record NZ_JBIMLI010000012.1, on the reverse strand, counting down.
CGACAGTCGGCTTCTACCTGTTCAGCTTCAGCGACAGCATTAGATTCGGCAATTTCGGCATCTCTGGCAATGAGAGCAATTTGGCGCCGACCGATGGAGTTAAGATAATCGACATCATCAGAGACGCTCTGAATTTTGAGGGTGTCTAATTGTAATCCTAATCTGGCTAAATCCCTGGAAACATCCTCAGCGATATGTTCAGCGAACCGTAGGCGGTCTTCGTTAAGCTGTTCGGGGGTGAGGGTGCTAACAACTCCCCGCAGGTTTCCTTCTAGGGTTTCGCGAGCAACGCGGGAAATTTCGGAGCGATCGCGGTCTAAAAATCTTTCGATCGCATTTCCGACGACTTCAGGATCGTTGGAGATTTTCACATTGGCGATCGCTTGAATATTTAGGGGTGTTCCCCCTTTGGAGTAGGCGTTTTTGACTTCAACGGGAACTGGCATTGTCCGCAAGTCCATGGTTTTGACGGTTTCCAGAATGGGAATACAAATAGCCCGTCCACCAAAAATCACCCGATAACCTACCTCCCGTCCGTCTTTGGTACGGTGTTTGCGACCAGACAAAATCAGGACCTCACTGGGTTTGCAAATCTGCATAAAGACATTGAGAAACCAGATTAAAACCAATACTCCAAAAATTGATAGGGCTATGGGTAGGGCAGTTATAATCTGATCACTTAGCTGATTTGTGTTTCTTCCTTGAGTCGGAATTTGTGCCTGGGCTACCAAGACGACTATTTCTTGGTTCTGTTTGTCTAAAGATGCAACAAATTTCTGATTCATAGTTTTTCCCCCAAAAGGGTTTGAGCAAACATTTAAAAGGTGAAATGTCGGGTCATCCTATCCGCTTACCCTGACGTTGGACTTGTCGATTATGCTTCTGAGACACCGAAGGATGCTTCTGAGACCACCAAAACTTTATTTTTCTCCATTCCTACCACAAAAACGCGATCGCCCTGGGAAAATTCCTGATTTTCTTCAGTAATTGCGCTCAAATACAGCACGGACCCTCCGGCGCTGAGGCGTACTTTTCCACGACTGTCTCTATTAAAGGGAATTTCCACGATGGCGGATAGACCAATGAAATCATGGGATTGAACTAAACTGTTGGCTTGTTGCGATCGCAGAATATCAAAGACCCACACGACAGCAGTTCCGCAGGACACCCCAATAGCGATCGCTGCTGTAGCCACAAAAGCCGGGGTTAAGTCGGGGTTCAAAACTGACATAATTGTTCCGGTCAACCCAAAAAAGCACACCCCAAAAGTCCAGAAGCGCACACTCCCAAAAGGCAGCCTTAACCGGAGAGTTTTTCTTTTGGATCTATGGCTGGGCTGGTTTTCGGTATCATCCCTGCGATGTTCTAATTCTACATCGCTATCAAATTCGCCCTCAAACTCTACACCGTCTAATCCCTCCACAGCGGCTAATATGACACATACTCCACCCACCGTTAGACAGACAATATATAGGGTTATCATAATTTTGTCCCCATTTACCTAAAAATACTTGCTAGGGTCTTAATCTGTCGGTACTACTGCACCATTCCCCAGGGGCAGGTTGTCCCACCGAAGAGCCGACCCGTCCCCTACCATTATAGCTCAATTATCGATGATTAAAGATTGACGCATTACTGAGATCGGGATGGGTTGTTGTAGCCAAATTTCCAGGGCGGCGGCTCCTTGTTGAATCAGCATTTCTAAGCCATCGATCGCCACAGCACCTTGATTTTTAGCCAGTTGTAAAAAGCGGGTAGGGCGGGGAGTGTAAATCAAATCGTAGGCGATCGCCCCAGATTTTAAACCCTCAAAATTTTCGGCATCTACCGGAGAGCGATCGATATGGGGAGACATTCCCACCGGGGTAGTATTTACCAATAAATCTGCTTGTTTAATTAAGGGGTTTAATTCCTGCCAATTGTGAACATTAACCTTAATAGGAAGGGGAGAATGTAGCCAACTTTGCCTAAATTCTTCTAACTTTTGGGGGTTTCTGCCGACGATATGAATTTCTGCCATTCCCAATTCAGCACAACCAGCGACTACGGCCCTAGACGCGCCGCCATTGCCTAAAATTACGGCGATTTTTTCATGCCAATTGGGGAAGTTTAAATCCTTGAGAGGAGCCAAGAAACCCGCTACATCTGTATTAGTACCACTCCAACCTTTATCACTGTACCAAACGGTATTAACTGCCCCTACTGCTGTGGCTAATTTAGACACATTATCTAGTAGGGGAATAATGGCTTGTTTGTGGGGAATGGTGAGATTAAATCCCTGAACACCGATAGCTTGAAAGCCTCGATAAGCTGATGCTAACTGGTCAGGAGCCACTGGAAAGGGTACATAGACATAATCAACGCCGAGATGAGCGATCGCGGCGTTGTGCATAATTGGGGACATAGAATGTTCCACAGGATAGCCAACAATTCCTAATAGTTTGGTTGTGCCTTTAATCATCAAAGTTTACCGGTATTGACATCGGTAACATTTTACGATAAAACTGGTGTACAGCCCTTTCAGTAATCATGTAATACGATTTCAAAGTCCCTCTCCCTGCCTAGGAGAGGGATTTAGGGTGAGGGTAACGTTTTAAGTTACTTGCGAACAAGCTGTATTAATACTAACTAACTATTAAAGGTCAATCAGGTTAAATTGATTGGCTTCGGCGATAACTGGATTAATATCAAACCAATATTCATCCTCATGGCGATATTCAAAGACCCATAAACTGCGTAAGAGGGTTTGATATTCCCTGAGACCCATAATTTTTTTAGTTTGGGCGACCTGACGTAAGAGTTGCCATTCTTCTGATGATATAGCCAACAGTAACTGATGACAACGTTGGCGGATGACATTTTCCAAGATACTCCTGACAATAGGTGGATCTTCTTGTTGTAAACAACTATACAGGAGGGCGAGTAAAGTGCGGACATGACCACCACTCATAATACAGAGGCGATCGAGAGTTTCTGCACTATCAAAAACCTTAGTAATTAAATGAGTATAATTATTGAGGTCAATAGCGGGAAAAGCTCGCACCATGACCATTTTTCGGAGATGTTCAATACCTTCTGGGTATGGTGTACCATCAGGAAATTTAACCGGAACCATGGGTAGTGTTTTAGGTTCACTAGCAAATCGGCTGGTTAGTCGTCCCAAGTCGCTGGAGAAAATTAACCCGATGGGAATAGTATAAACGACATGGCACTGAAGTTGATTGAGTTGGTCGCCGCGATCGATAAATAAATATTCTGGTTGTGGTCGTCCGGTGGCGCTTTTGGAATTCATGATCCGGTCGAGGTTATCAATAATGACGACTAACCCGGCTTTTCCCTGTTGTTTGAGTTGTTGAATGGCTGGAAGTAGTAATTCTTGATTGATGGCTTCCAGGATATTATTAGTGCGCGGTTCGAGGTATTGTCGTAATAGCGATCGCAGGTCGCGGGAGTCTTTGGCTTTAGCGGTGAGTTTACCAATTCCGACGGTGAGGGAAAATTCCCCCGGTTCCGAGAGTCCAGGGATGGCCAGTTCTGCTTTGACATTAATTTGGGTGTTAATGACATCAAGTAAACCCTGAATCAGGTTTTTAAAGCCTGTGGGGTTAAGTTTGATGTTCATTGATTCTACACTTTCGCTGACCTGACGGGCGATCGCCAACAGGATATCAGTAATATCTACATCAGCCATATCTAAGTCTTTAGAGGACTCGAAGTAGACTACATGAAATTCCTGCTGTTCTAATTCGGCTTTCAGGCGCAATAATTCTGTCGATTTTCCCGAGCCGATATGTCCGGTAAACAGTTGACAGGTTGGGCTATCGGGGGAGAGACGGGAAATGGTGCGAGCAATTTGTTCGATGAGTGTACCTCCGCGAACTTGGGAAAAATTGATATAATATTTTCGCTCTTCCGGGTTCCCTACGTCTATGGTTTTGGCGGGGTTACACGCCCGAAAAAATTGGCGTAAATCTAGTTTCATTGTTGTCCACTCAATTTAAAGATTTTGACCCTAGTTGAATTTTCGGGTGTTGATTATACTAATCCGTAGGTTATGGAGAAAATTTACGTTAATTTGATAGAAGTTTACCTAATGTCAATCCTAAGCCGGAAATCGAAACTAATATCAAAGCGGTATAAAATTTGTTGAAGGAAACCAATAATTTTTCCCCGGCTACCATTTGCGCGACTACGCCAAAAATAATGGCAATGGCTCCCCAAGCGCCGACGATCGCATCAAGTCCGGTGTTGGCGATCGCCGCTCTGACTGCCCCAGACCCGGCTCCTGACCACGCTCCTAACCACGCTCCTAATTGAAATCCGAACCAACTACCAACGCCGCCGCGTTTTTTGACTTGAAACATAGCATCAGAAATAATGCCAATTATCCACCCAGTCGAAGAACCAATTATTCCCCCAATTAGAGATCCTAAACCATTCCCGGTTTCAGCCCCGGCTACCCAACCAGCGATCGCTAAAATTCCGGTGAAGCTAAACCCCCAAATAATCGTGCGTGAGTTACTATCGGAACCGATAATTGACCCTAAAGCAGTTCCGGCTATAGCCCAGGCGATCGCGGTAATTAGCCCCCCCGCTTGACTTCCGGCGATCGCTCCCGCTATTCCTCCCGCTATCATCAGAGAAATTAACCAAGGATACTGGGTCTGGGAACCATAACTGGCTTCTAGGGATAGTCCTACCCAAACCAATGGGACTAATAACCACGTCCCTGGGTAAATGTCTAAATATCCTAAAATCCAACCTACTAGGGTATAGCTGAAAAATGCCCCGGTTAACCAACCCCAGGGGATGAGTTCGTCACTGGTTTCGGGTTCGCTAGGATTGACTTTCGGGGGTCTTGGTGGGCGCTGAATAGGTGTGGCGGTTACTGGTGGGGTGGGTGGCGGCGGGGAGATGACTGGGTAAGGGGAGAAGTTGGGATCCCTTAATAGGGTCATGAGGCGATCGTAAGCATAGTTGATCTCTTTGAATTTTTCTGTAGCTTGATACTGAATATGGGAGTCGGCCGGATAGCGATCGGGATGCCATAATAATGCTAGAGTCCGATAAGCCTGTTTGATTTCCTCTAGGGAAGCACCAGGTTTGACGTTCAGAAGTTGGTAGTAGCGATCGATATCGTCCACAGTTAGGGATTTTAGGGCTTCGGTAGTTTATGGAATTATGGCAATATATTAGGACATTCCACTAATTTAGCACTCCCCCAGCCAGACACCCCCATAATGTTGGGTTCATCCCTGTAAGTTTGGCATTTCAGGTCAATCAGGGTTACAATTAACTATCAGATTTTTTCCCTTTGATAACTAACTGCTAGAGTTCCCGTTATGGCTTTTTTTCGTCAATATATCGCGCCACTGTTGGTGGTTATGATTTTTCTGTTGGCTTTGGTCGCCGTTAGTGCGCGTATTTTCCTACCGGGTGATATGCAAGCACCAGCACCTATGGGAGTCATTAACTCTTCAGGGAAGATGGCCCCCATTGTTCATAAATTAATGATCCGTGTCTGAAATTTTGGTCACCGGTTATACTATCCGTTCTGGATCTACTCGCGATCGCTCTTTGTTGGTTAAGTTCATGAATCGCACCTATCGGGAATTGTACCCCGATCAGGATTTCTCTCACCTGGCGAACACTGTAGAACAGTATTTCTCACCCCAAACCCCTCTCTGGTGGGTGGAAATGTCCGGCGGTCCAAACATCACCCCGATCGCCTGTTTATGGATGGGAACTGCTATTAATCAGGTGACAGGCGATCGGATTTCTCATATTTTTCTGGTTTATGTTCACCCAGAACATCGACGACGGGGAATTGGGGCGGCTTTGATGAATTATGGGGAACAATGGACTAAAACCAGAGGCGATCGCCAAATCAGTTTACAGGTTTTTACTAACAATAAACCCGCTCTGAGTTTGTATGAAAAATTGGGCTATCAACCTCAATCTTTGGGTTTAGTTAAGCAGATATAAAGCCGATAAATTATCCTAGAGAAATTAATAAAGGAGTCTGATTAAGCAGTTATGAACCAAGTTAAATTACCTAATTTCTTGATTATTGGTGTAGAAAAGTCTGGCACTACATCCATTTACAATTATCTCAATCAACACCCGGAAGTTTATATGAGTCCGGTTAAGGAAACCAATTTTTTAGAAAGAGAATGGAGTTTAGAGGAAAGCCGTAAACCATCGCGAATTGACACCTTAGATAAATATACGGATTTGTTTAAAAATGTCACGAATGAGAAGGCGATCGGCGAAGTTTCTCCTAACTATTTATTTAAATATAAAACTTCCATCCCGAAGATTTATAAATTATTACCCAATGCTAAGTTAATTGCTATTCTGCGTCATCCGGTTGAACGAGCTTACTCGGACTATTTAATGCACATTAGAGACGTTATTGGCGGCAAGAATGTGCCGAGTTTATCTGCCCAAGCCACTAAAGATCCGATTACATCTTTCACCATCAGAAAAGGTTTATATGCGGAACCTCTGGCTGCTTTTTTTGAGGCATTTGGCAGAGATAATATCAAAGTTTATTTATATGATGATTTACAAGAGTCTGCGACGGCTTTCATGCAGGATATTTATGAGTTTATTGGGGTTGACCCGACATTTATTCCCGATACTTCCAAGCGGGCACAAAAAGCCGCTGTTCCCAAAAACCAGACCGTTAATACTGTCTTAAGAACTCAGAATCTGGTGAGAAAGACCGTGGCATCTATACTGCGTTTATTTCTGTCAGAAGCTACCAGACAAAAAATCCGCGATCGCTTACTGGCTGCGAATTATCAAAGCAAAGCTGCCTTGCCTTTAGCCGAGGAAGAAAGGCAGTTACTACAGGATTTGTATCGAGAAGATATCCTTAAACTTCAAGAACTACTAGAAACAGATTTATCTCATTGGTTAAAGCCTACCATGAAAGCCTGACGCTGTGACCTATTATAAATGATCCATGCTCTAGGGCGGGTGAGGATTAAGGCGGCGCTAACCTTGACCCGGAAAGAAGGGGCAAATGTTCACCCCATGGCCCAGCTACTGTATGATAAACCCCCCACACCCCCGATCGCCAAACTAATTATCAATTTAGTATGGGGGTTATAGAAAACCAATTTTTTGGTAGAATCGAAATTATGGAGGATCAAGATCTGAGTGTAGTTAATTTTGAGCAAACCGCTGATAGTCCCCTAGACCATTGGCAAGAGGAAGAAGCCCCTAAGCCAGATCCAGAGGAAATGTTGCCGTTGCTTGAGTCCCCGGAACCGCAACACCGGATGATTGCGGCGCGGGCTTTTTGTGAACTTCAAGACCAACGGGCGATCGCACCTTTGATAAGTTTACTAGAGGACTCCTGCCCCCTCGTGCGGGTAAGCGTCGCCTATGCTTTGGGGCGTAATCCTAGCCCGGATGCCGTGGAAGCCCTAATTAAACAATATAATTCCGATTGGAATGGTTATGTCCGCAAGGGGTTGGTTTGGGCTTTGGGAAATTGTCGCGATCCGAGGGCTTTAGATACTCTCCTAGAGGCTATTAAAACTGATATTCCCGCCGTGAGACTCTGGGCGGCTAGTTCTTTGGGTCAAATGGCTAAGGTGGGATATGATGGGGTGGTCAAAGCTATTCCCCCCGTGATTGAGGCTTTGCGTGGGGATGAGGTGGCTGCGGTTCGCAGTAACTGCGCTTGGTCTTTGGGACAGTTAAGCCGGGAATTACCTTCTAATGTCGTCTATGCTGGGGCGATCGATGCCTTAATTGAAGCCCTAGAGGAGGATGAGGATTTGAGTGTCCGCGATGATGCTAAGTCTTCTCTGCTACGGGTTGGTGATCCGCGCGGGTTACAAATTATTGAAGAGTTAAAGATTGATGGCTTAATTTAGGTCTTTGGGAATGGCTGATAATTTCCTGGCGGCTTTAATTCTGGCGGGGGGACGTAGTTCTCGCATGGGTCGGGATAAGGCTTTAATTCCCGTGGCGGGGGTTCCCCTACTGCGCCGGGTGGTTGAGGCGGCGGGGAGTTGTTCTCAGCAGGTCTATGTATTAACACCTTGGCCAGAACGTTACCAGGCTGTGGGGGCTAGTTATAATTTGCTGATGGAAACTAACCCCGGTCAGGGTCCAATGGTGGCTTTGGCTACTGGGTTGAGTCAAATTGACTGTCTTTGGCTATTGTTGCTGGCTTGCGATTTACCTCAACTACAACCCGATATTTTGCGAGGCTGGAAGGAGCAGTTAACTGTGGTCCCACCATCCCATTTGGCTATGATTCCCCGTCATGGGTCGCGGTGGGAACCTCTCTGTGGATTCTACCGCCACCAGGCTTTAGAATCTTTACAGGAATTTATGGCAACTGGAGAGCGATCGCTGCAACGGTGGCTAGATCAGGTTCCCGTAACACCCATATCAGTCGTAACTGTAGAATCCCAGATGCTCCTCAATTGTAACACCCCAGAAGATTTGAGGGCGATCGCATCTGAGGGAACATCTGCAGACCTTTGATAATTTCTGATAAGATGACAGATAATCGCTAATACCACTTAAATTAGGCAAGCAGAGTCATATTATGAATGTCCTAATTCCGATCGCACTATTAATCGTCTATGTTGGTGGAGTCTGGAAGTTTTGGTCTGGGTTTGGGCGCACCAACTTTGAAAAGAGTTTTGGAAATCGTGTCTCATTATCATTATTATGGCCGATTTTGTTGATCGCTAATCGTTCCTATCGCCAAAACTTTTCTAAAGCTCTAAAAGGCTCGAAGCGCTAATTTGTATCAGCTATAATGTCTAAAAAACCAGACTCTAACCCTTCCTTGGGATTTTTCGGATTATCAACTGGCGGGACTGCTGACCAGTGGCAGTCCCAAATTACTTCCGTAGCCCGCCGTTTTAACCAGGAATATCAAGGCGAACCTTTTGAACTCCCCGAAGAAGTCGAAAATATGCCGATTTTTCGCGATCGCATTTCGGGAACTCTCCAACAAAAACTCACTTCCCCATTTTGGGAGTTAGCCAAACCTCAGAAAAATCAATATTGTTTAGATATTGGTTGCGGAGTAAGTTTTTTAATTTATCCCTGGCGAGAATGGAATGCTTTATTTCATGGTCAAGAAATTAGTTCCGTGGCTAGAGATGGTTTGAATTCCCGAAGTCCTCAGTTAAATTCTAAGTTATTTAAGGGGGTTGAACTAGCCCCCGCTCACCAGTTACAGTACGAAACTGGAAAGTTTGATTTAGCTATAGCCACTGGCTTTAGTTGTTACTATCCCCAGGAATATTGGCTAGAAGTTATGGCGGAGGTTAAACGAGTCTTAAAACCACAGGGAATTTTGGTATTTGATATCCTCAATGGGGAACTACCCCTAGCAGAAGATTGGGCGATTTTAGAGACTTATTTGGGAACGGAGGTTTATTTAGAATCTCTGGAAAATTGGGAAAGTTTGATTAAAAAAGCTGGGGCTAAGATTCTCAAAAAACAGTCGGGGGAATTGTGGGAAATGTATAGGGTCAGATTTTAGTTATTCCGTAAGTTAGTGGCTGCTATGCCATCACTAAGTTAACAGATTTGCCCAAATTGGGGGATAAGGGGTTTTGGGGTGATTGACCTCTGCGGCGATCGCTCAGTTTGTAAAGAAATATGACGATTGCGTAAAACCTGCGAAATTTGTCGATAACTCCATAGAACATTCGAGCAAAGGTGAGCAATGGTCTATTCCAGTTGGCGCGCGCGACCACATCTCCCAGGTGACCAGGAGATGAAAACCATCAGCCACAGGACGATTTTGGGTCTGATACTATCGGCGATCGCATTTTCGGCGATCGTCAAAAGTGGCGAATATCTCCTCTGTGAAAATTCCCCCGCTTCTGATGATTCACCTCCCCTCGGTCAGTTGTGTGATCAATTCACCAAACTTGGCGATCTGATCGGGGAGGTTTTTCTATTCAGCCAAACGCCACGACACAACAGCTTTTTAGATTCGCAGGACCAAGGAAACAATTATTTTATTTGAGGGTTTGAATGGTGTTTAAAGAGCAATATGCACTACAACCAGGGGGACCCGAAAGATTGGTTGTTTCCTGGGAGAAGGGATGGCAAAATTTTACCATTTATTTAGATGGACGGGAACTCGGTAAATTTGTCAATCCTCAAGCTATCAAAGACGGACAATGCTTTGATTTGAAAGACGGCACGCAAATTAAAGTTAAGCTGATTCGTGACTTTATTTTTTGGTATTTACAAATTCTGTGGCGCGATCGACCGGTTCCCGGTTCCGAAACCGATCCTGAAACTCAACTCAAAAAGGCTTATAACATCTTTACGAACATCTGGAAAATTGGGGCTGGTATTGTTGGCTTAGTATTCCTTCTGTCTTTATTCGCCATCAATGAGGTAGGTGCTGGGGTAATTCTTCTGCCTTTATTTTTACTATCGAATATATCACCATATTTTCTAACTGCTTATTTTCTGAAACGGAAAGCAAAACTAGCAGCTTATTTCGCCATCTGGTTTGTGTTTGTCTTATATATTTATGCTTGGCTCGCATTTTGGATGTCAGTATTGATGAGCATTTTCTGGGTATTAGCGAGTTTAATGAATGGATTCGGGACTTTTATAGCTGTAATCATATCAGTTTCACTATTAAATATATTTTTACGTTGGGTATTGCATTTATTTTATACTGCCTTCAAAAGGGTATGGGCTGCGCCGTTCGCCATTTATCAACTCGATGAAAAATGGGGATTAAATTCTGGGGTTCATCCTAATTACCAATATCAAGATAATGTCAATAATCCCATTCCCATTCAATCAAATTCGGCTATTTTGACCAATCTTTCCAATCTTACAAATAGACCACCTGCACCACCACCTGCACCACCTGCACCTGCACCACCACCTGCACCACCACCACCGAAACCACCAAAACCACCAAAACCGATGACTCCCCCTATACCGAGGAGGGTAAATAATGCAGCGATCGCCAAAATGCAAACCTTGAATCCAGAGGGTTATAAACTTTATCAAAAAGCCGAACAATCCCAAGATCCTCACATCTTTTTTCAAGCCGGAGAAATGTACGATCGCAGCTATAGTTCATTCTGGGGAGATGGCATTTTTTCTGGCAACTATGATCGCCATTTTATCAAAATGTTGGGGATATCAATTGATGTGGTGGGAATGGAAACCGCCAAACAGGAAGCCACAACGATTATCAAAAATTCCCGCGATTCTTTAGTGATTAGTTGCTTGTGTTATCTGAAAGCCATAAAACTCGATTCTAATCACTACTGGTCAACCTTAAAATTAGCAACAGCCCTGACAGCAGCATTACAAATTGAGGCATCGCTAACCTATTGGCGACAAGCCTTAAATCTTGAAAAACAGGACACTTTATCAGCCCTAACTGCGGACTCGATGGGATTTGATAATCGTTCGACTGCCGCCAAAGAAGTGATGTATAAGTTAGGACTAGGCAGCAACCCGCAAGACTTCGACTCCCATTTTCTCAAACAGCAGGCGATCGCCAAAAAACTGCTCTGTGATCACCCTTACTTGAGCGACAATATTCCTAAATTAAGAACTGGATAAATCATGATAGTTAAGATTTGTTAAAATTTTCGGATAAAACTTGCCAAAATAGCGGAAGACAATTAAAGTATAAATAATCAAGGTTAAATTAATCATGGGAAATATAGTTGGGATAGATTTGGGGACTACCAATTCAGTAGCAGCTTTTAAGTGGGCTGAGGTCAATGTAGTGACTGCTGCTGAGAACTCACCGCCCGATCGCAAATTAACCCGGTCAGTGGTGGCGGCGGATCGCAATGGGTTAATCGTGGGTGAACAAGCCTATCGCCAACTGGGCGATGGAGATACCGAAAATGTGATAATTTCCATCAAGCGACTAATCGGAAGAGGCTTTAATGATCCGGTTGTGCAACAACAATTATCTCGCTTCAATTATAAGATTGATAAATCCAGCCAAGGGACGGAAAATAGCCTATCGGTTTGGTTGGGGGGACGGGAATATCTACCGGAAGATATATCGGCGGAAATTCTTAAAAAAGTTGTCAGTAATGCCCAAACTTATCAGGAGCGATCGGGGCAAACTAGCCGCATTACAGAAGCTGTAATTACCGTTCCCGCTTATTTCAATGATAAGCAGCGATACGCCACGGAAATCGCCACGCAAAAAGCCGGATTAAAACTCCGGGAACTTCTCCCAGAACCGACAGCAGCAGCTATTTCCTATGGTTATCGTCCGGACTCAGATGAGGTGAGTACCATCTTAGTTTATGACTTTGGTGGGGGTACTTTGGACTGTTCGATTATTACTTCGGTTGGTAATCAATTTATTGAGTCAGCCAAATCGGGGGATTTGTGGTTAGGTGGGGACGATTTTGATAACTGTATTGTGGAATTTGCCAAACAGGAAATCGCCCGGATTGAAAACCTCGATAATGTCGATCGCTTAATTAAAAAAATGCCGCATTATCAACGAGTGCGGCTGCTGGCGGAATTGAAAATTCAGGCGGAACAGGCGAAAATTAGACTGAGTACCCAAGGTGCAGCGGAAATTATTACCTCGGCACATTTAATTGATGAAATGGGAATGGCAATTCCGATTCAAGTTACCATCAGTCGCCAAGAGTTTGAAAAACGCATCGAACCGTTAATCGATCGCTCAGTAAAAATTGCTCAGGACGCGATTAAATATTCAGATTATCCCCTCGATCAAATTGATGCAATTCTGTTAGTTGGCGGTTCCGCGCAGGTGCCGATCGTGCAACAAAAAATCCGCCAAGCCTTCCCCCAACATCAAGTTGTGGTTCACGATCGCCCCATGTATGCGGTGGCGGAAGGGGCGGCGATCGTGGCGGCGGGACTTACGGAAAAAGTCACGACTGTTTCCCGTGATTATTGCATTGAATTGGTGGATGAGCCGCGATTTGTAATCATTAGTCAGGGCGATATTCTTCCGGTGCAAAAGTTCCATACTTTTAAAACTGAAGCGGACGGACAATCGCTAATTCACTTTAAATTTTTTAGCCCAGATCGCGTCCGCCAGGAACTCGAACGCCGATTTCAAGACGAGCGGATCGGGGATATGTGGTTAGCGCTCGATCGCCCCTATCCAAAAGGTACGGAAATTTTAGTGACGGTGGAACTTGACGAGGAAAATAACTCGCTGCAAATGACGGCGGCTCTCAAAAACAATCCCCAGGTTAAAGTTAGTTGTTCATTCTCGCGGGGGGGAGTTAATGAGGAGATTTCTCGCCAGGTTGAGGAACGAATTAAACAACTGAATGCGGCGGGTAACTTAACGGAAATCGGTGTGAAACGTGCTAATGAAATCGCCGGGGAAGTGGTGCGATCGGCTAACCAAATTTATTATAATGGTCAAGTGCAGCGCGATCGCCTTAACCAAGCTGAAAGCAAACTCAAGGAATTAGAAGAATTTGCTAATGATGAGTTAGATATTGCCAAGATTTTCATAATGCGATTTGAATTAGCGCTGGAAGTGTGCGATCAGCTAATCCATGAAGATCAAAAATATCGGTTGCGGAATTTAGTAGATCAACTGCAACAAGCCTTGAATAGCAAGAATATTGCCAGCTTGCAAAAATTAATAGAAGATAGCAAACGAGAGTTTGATAACCTTCCCGATAGCGTCAAACTGATTGTGGTAATTCGGGAGGAGATCGGCCGCATTCACCATCTTAACCCCAGTCAAGCGGGAGGTATGGAGGTCAAATTTAATCAATTGTTGAACGCATTACAGCAAGGAAATGGCAGCCAAGCTAATAGCCTGCTGCAAGAACTCCAGGCTGAGATTATTCCCTATTTAGATCGGGAATTACCCACAGGAACTATTGCTACAGGATTGACACGATGACGATTAAACTCACCTGTCCGGTGTGCGGTCGCGCCGAAATTGAGGGCAATATTTGCCCCAACTGCGAAACTGATCTCACCCTCATTCGGCAACTGCAAGAACTCCCCCAATTGGCGGTTGAACCTGCGGTTATTGCCGCCCCTAAATCCTCTCAAAATATCCAACAGTTGTTGTTGGTAATGGGCATCATAATTTTACTTTTGGGAATTGCCTTGGGAAGATTTATCAGGGGTGAATCTGATGTGCAAACTGCCTCGGTTTATCCTACAGAAGTTATAGAAACTGCTCGATTTCTTCCCTCCCTGAATAAACCGAAAATCGATAAAAATAGCCCGGCATCCTGTGGGGGATTTTACTACTCGGTTCAACGGGGAGATTCCCTGTCGAGAATTGCGCGCAAGTTTTATGGGGAGGGGTCGCGCTGGCCACAATTAATCGAAACGAACCCGAATTTAAAAGGTAGAGAAAATCAGATCGAAGTTGGGGAAGTGATTTTGATCCAAAACTTACCAGAATACTGCCTATGAATGCAATTATTAATTGGGTTGATGCTCTGACATACGCACTGTTTAAGGTAGAAATTGTTGATTTCTTTAAGAAAGTTTCTGTTACTAAGCAGGACATCAAAACCGCCCACAAACTTGCTGCCAAAAAAAAGCTAATTGAGGCTACTAAAAAGGGGCAATCTACTCTTAGCAAATGGTCAAATTCCCCGGCTTTGGTTGAGCAAAAACTGCGACAGCTATTGATGGGAAATTTGTTAACTGATTTTAAGTCAGAGATTAATTCGTGGAAACAGAAAATCAAATTTGCTAAAAGCATGATCGCTTCGGCTCAGGCTTTAGAAAAATCTGATGCTGGCGATCCGCTGGATACGACAAATTTATCAAAGGCTTTGTCAACATATAAAAAATGTCGAACAATTATTGATATAAGTCTTGTCAATCAGGCGATCGCTCGCTGTGAACACAAAATGATGAAATATAATCAATTTAGGACATTATTTACAGAAGGTCAAAAATATTGCCAAGAAAAAGATTATAAAAAAGGGAAACTGAGTTTTGAGCGAGCGAAAACATTATTTCCCATTCCACTGCTAGAAGAAGCGATCGCCGATTGTTCAGGATATATTCAGGGACAAAATCAGTATGAATTAGCATTAGAAAAAGCGGTAAATTTAGCGAAAAATGGTGAATTTAAGGCCGCCCTAAATGTGATTAATTTAGCCTTAGATAAGTTCGAGCGCGAAGATGGTCAAACATTGCGGGGGACACTAAACCGGGTGATGCAAGGAAAAGACTATTATAGTCAAGGACTTGGGGCGGAAAAGTCGGGAAATTTAGGACAGGCTATATCATTTTACCAAAAATCATATCAGTTACTCCCGGAATTAACAGAAACCCAAATTCGCTTGGCAATTGTTTCCCTAAAAACAGCAAATTGGCAACAGGCGATCGCACATTTGCAGGGACATTCAGGAGAAAAAATTAAATATCTGCGTGGTTTTGCTTACCTCCAACAGGGTGATTTTCAACAGGCTGAAGTGGAATGGCGATCGCTATCCCATCCCCAAGTTAAAAGTCAATTGGAAATTGTCCGCACATTAAGGGGGCGCGATCGCTTAAAATTGATGTTGTCTATTCAACAGTTGGTTGATGATAATAACCTGGACAATGCTGGTGCTATGAGCCGTCAATTTTTACATAGTTACGGCTCAGATACGGTGGTTGAAGCTAATCTCAATAACCATATTTTGCCGCGCCTAGAAGCTAAAATTTGGGAGGGTCAAGATTGGCCAAAAATTGCCCAAATCACGGAACAAGTTTGGCTAAAAAACGGAGATTGTAAATCTCTGCATAATTGGGCGATCGCTACCTATTATAATGCTCAAATTAACAGCCACACCCGCCGGGATTGGGTGGTGGCTGCTACCACGGCTTTAGCGAATTTAGAGCGCGATCCGGCTTGGCAAAATATTCCTTGGCTGCCGAAAATTTCCATTGATATTGAGGAAATTTTTAGTCATTTTCTGGCTACCCTAGAAACGGCGATCGATAGCTTAAAAGACGATAACTTAGCCGAGTATCTGAAACTGCGAGATCAATTTCGTCTGGATGCGATCGCCCTGAAATTAGTTAAAAAGTTCCCCCATCAAGCAGCCCAAATTAATCACCTAATTTTATTGCCGGGATGTTACCATCGCTATCGACATCAATTTAGCAATATTAAGATTCCTCAAACTTCCAATTCTGCATCAACAGAAACCAATATTTTGCCCGCGCTTTATACCTCCTGGGGTTTGGCTGTGGCGGCGGCATTTGACGGAGATGGAGAACGCGCTATCCAACTTAAACCTTCTCAGAGTTATCAATTTAACTCTTCTCAAAAAAACGAATATTTTGCCCAAAAATTTGTAGCTTACTCCGAGGGAATTCACTATCTGCAAAAACAACGCTGGCGAGAGTCAATCGCGGCTTTAAATGCTCTCAAAAATGAATGGCGATCGCACCCAGAATGGCATCGAGAACTTGAGCGCTTATGTGAGTCTCAGCGTCAGGCGTTAAACAGTTTATCAGACCATCTGGCTTTTAGCGATTTTTGGTATCAACTATTGGGAACTGAAGCCTCCTGTAGCTATTGGGTTGAATCTCGTATTCAAGAAATTTGCGAAAATTTACAGCATCATAAAATTGATAAAAATCGAGCTTTATCTCAGCTTCGAGAACTGCAAAAAACCGATAGTAAAAACCCCCGTTTAATTTATGTCATTGAAACCTTAGAATTTGAGATTGAGGTTAATGAAATTATTGGTTTGATGCCATCTAATTTAAATGATGCGGTACGTCGCGCCAAAAACTGCCATAATCAGAAAGTGAAGCGACATATTGCTGCTATGTTAATAGAAATTTTAATTGCGGGAGTTAATGAAGGTAAAATGAACGGGGAAACTGCCGTACAATTTGCCCGTTGGGCGCATCAAATTTGCCCCAATGACCCCGAATTTGTGGATATTTATCGTCAATGTGGAATTTATTAAATTATGTCAAATCAACTACCCAATCCTAACCCTTATCAGGTTTTAGAGGTTTCTCCTTCGGCATCTAAGGCTGAAATTACCAAGGCTTTTGCGATGGCAATGAAGCGGAAAAAATACTCCCCCGATTTAATTGCTAGGGCGAGAAAAGCCTTGATGGATGACAAAGAACGTTTAATTGCTGATTATTTGCATCCGGTTTTACCACCCATTCAGCGGTTTAAGCGACAGGATTTCTCGGAACTTGAAAAACCGATTCCAGTTTTCGAGATGATTTCCGAATTTGATGATCTATCGTCAGCCATTGGCGCGGAAAAATCCGGCGAGGTGGCTCAACAATTAGGACAAAAAATCTTTATTCAATTTTTGAGTATTTAAGATTATGAATCATGCAAGCAAACTCGAAATTCCTGCCGAACTTCGTGACGAGATTCAACAAAAAATAGGGCAGCTTCTCCAAGAAAAAACTTTAATGCAACAAGCATTAATGGGTAAAGAACAGGAAGAATTTGCCCGGCTAGAAATGCTTTTTTTAGAACTACTAGAGGTTGTGGATTCTCTCGATTTTTTGATGGAATATTTGCACAATAACCCCCAACCCGATCCCAAAGCGATCGCCCGTTTTCCCCAATTAATCGGCAGCATTCATAAAAAATTACTCAATACCCTGGAAAAACGAGAGGTGCTCACTATTGATTTTCAGGGCGAAAAACCGGATTTTGATGTGTGTAAAATTATCGATCGCGAAGTTAATCCCGACCTCGAAAATGAAACGATCACCAAAATTGTCCGGCGAGGATTTCAATATGGCGATCGCCTTTTGCGTCCGGTGGAAGTGATTGTTTCCAAGTCCGAATAATACTGGCTGGTTGAGTGGGAATTTTAATTAATGTCTAAAACTCGCACTAAAAAAGCAAACTGATCAGCAATTTCTTCGATGATTTTAGCCATCGGTTTTCCCGCCCCATGTCCGGCTTTAGTTTCAATCCGAATTAACACAGGGTTGTCGCCACTGTGGGCGGCTTGTAAGGCTGAGATAAACTTAAAACTGTGGGCGGGAACTACGCGATCGTCATGGTCTCCCGTGGTGATTAAAGTAGCAGGATAGGCTGTTCCTGGCTGTAAATTATGCAGGGGAGAATAACGATAAAGAACTTGGAATTCTTCCTCATTTTCAGGGGAACCATATTCAGAAGTCCAAGCCCAGCCAATGGTAAACTTATGGAAGCGTAACATATCCATTACCGCCACTGCTGGTAGTGCCGCCCCAAACAATTCTGGGCGTTGGGTCATACAAGCACCCACTAATAAACCGCCATTACTACCACCAGATATAGCTAGTTTATTTACCTGGGTATAATTGTGGTGAATTAACCATTCAGCCGCTGCTATAAAGTCATCAAAAACATTTTGTTTTTTCAGTTTCATTCCGGCTTGATGCCATTGTTGACCATACTCGCCACCCCCCCGCAGGTTAGCCACAGCATACAGGCCTCCCATTTCCATCCATACTAAACGACTTACCGAAAAATTGGGGGTTAAGGAGATAGAAAAACCACCATATCCATAAAGAATTGTCGGGTTATTGCCGTCCAATTTTAAGCCCTTTTTATGGGTGATAAACATGGGAACCATTGCGCCATCAGGACTGCTATAAAAAACCTGATTGGTCTGGTAATCTTCCGGGTTAAAATCGACAGTTGGCTGTCGATAAAGTTGACTTTCTCCTGTGACTATATTATACTTATAAATGGTGGGAGGAGTCGTGAAACTGGTAAAAGAATAAAAGGTTTCTGTGTCCTCTCGTTTACCATCAAATCCCCCCACTGAACCAATACCCGGCAACTCTACTTCCCGGACTAAGGTTCCATCTAGGTGAAAAATATTCACCTGGGAACGGGCATCTTTGAGGTACAGGGCAACAAACTGATTATTTAGGGTGCTGACTCCTTCCAGGGTTTCTATGGCTTCTGGGATGATTTGATAGCGATTTCCGGTGTTAATATCAATGGCGATAACTCGACCCATTGGGGCATCTAAATCCGTCTTAAACCAAAAGGTTTCTCCTTGGTTATCAATGAAGCTATATTCTGCTTCAAATTCGGATATTAATTCGACTACGGGGCTATCAGGTTTAGTTAAATCGCGATAAAAGACTAGGTTTTTGGGGTCGGTTCCTCGCCATACAGAAATAATCAGATATTGACCATCTTCGGTGACAAATCCATTGAAACCCCATTCTTTTTGATCAGGACGTTCGTAGATTAAAACATCTTCTGATTGAGAGGTTCCTAGGCGATGGTAAAACAGTTTTTGGTAATAGTTAATATCCTCAAATTGAGTTTCTTCGTTTGGTTCATCATAGCGACTATAAAAGAATCCTTGATTGTCATGAGTCCAAGATGCACCGGAAAATTTAATCCACTTGAGATGATCTTCGAGTGGTTTGAGGGTGTTAATATCCATAACTTTCCATTCTTGCCAGTCGGAACCTGATGCGGAAAGACCATAGGCGATTAAATTCCCATCTTCACTAATGGCAATTCCTGATAAGGCAACGGTTCCATCTTCTGACAGTTGGTTTGGGTCTAATAAAACTCTGGGTTCGCCTTCCCATGAGTCCATTACATAGAGAACACTTTGGTTTTGTAAGCCATCATTTTTAAAGTAAAAATAGCGTTGACCTTCTCGAAAAGGGATGCTATATCTTTCATAATTCCATAATTGGGTCAAGCGATCGCTTAATTTTTGGCGGCTGGGAATGGTGGAGAGGTAATCAAATGTTACCTGATTTTGGGCTGTTACCCAAGCCTTGGTTTCGTCAGAGTCCAGATCTTCTAACCACCGATAGGGGTCAGTTACTTGGATGCCATGATATTCGTCTACTTGATCACTTTGGCGGGTATGAGGATAAATCAGGGGTTGATTGAGATCAGACATAACTAATGAATTTTACAACAATATTCTAGTTTAACCTATGATTTCTCTTTTCGGTATAGGTAACTTTTGGACATAACAATATGAGAGATGCTGGGGTAATCATCTACTGTATAATATACTGAGTTGATGGGCTATTGACTAACGGGAATCACCCAAGATTTTTTGAGAGAAGAACCCGCCGGACATTTAATTCTGTTTTCGCCGGTTTCGGGAGGGGCGATCGCATCTGCTCTGGGCGGTTTACGCAACTGATTAGATGAATGATCTACTAGACAAACTCCTCCGAAATTTTGAGTAACATTTTCATCAGTAACTGCCAATAAAGCACTAGCCAAAGAAATGATTAACTCGGAATCATCAGGACATTCAACCACGGGAGAGTTACCCCGTGATAATTGAATCGGCGCTGATAATTTATCCTGACTTTTACACATTCCCGCCACTGTTTGTATGAGGTTATCTCCAGGAATAATAAATACAGCACCAGCAAAATTAGGCAGACGTGAATTGGTAGGTATAGCATCAATTAAAACCAGGTTTTCATTAACATTCATCGCAAAGTTATACCCAGGTCTACCCTCAGATGTTGTGCGATATAAAGCATCTAAATTGTCGGTGAATCGATTGTAATGAAAAAGCTGTTGGCTTTGGTTTTGCAGTAAGTCGGTTAAGACTTCTCTGGCGACTTTTTCATTTTTTCTATCTCGTCTCTCGAGCAATGAGGACCATATCGCAGCTATTATTCCCAAACAACTAATTAGGAAGACCAAGGCAAAAAATGAAAAATAGATGCGCTTAGGATGCCGTTTAATCCAACTTTTAATCATGGCATAAAATTGGGGTAACACTGTCAACTTCAATTATAGCATTAATAGATTGACGATCGCCACTAATTTAAGACCCATGGCGATCGCAGTTGTCACAATGACCACAGCGAAATGATTGTGCTTCTGTCCCCAAGCCAAACGCCTCTAGTATAAATTTCCAGCGACAGTCACGGGTAGCAAAATAGCGAGTCATTTGGCGAATCGCAACTGTGTTAGAATTTTCAGTTAAAGATAGTGATGTATCTTTAATTTGATAATTAAACAAATCAACCCACTCTAATTTTCCCTGAGAATGCAAAAGAGACAAGGCGATCGCACTGTCGGGAAAACGACTGATCACTGTTTCTAAATGG
Source organism: Limnospira sp. (assembly GCF_051859755.1). NCBI lineage: Bacteria > Bacillati > Cyanobacteriota > Cyanophyceae > Oscillatoriales > Sirenicapillariaceae > Limnospira > Limnospira sp. The sequence goes on along the minus strand of NZ_JBIMLI010000012.1, from coordinate 4,041 downwards.
CCTTTTTGGGGAAGTTTTTTAATCAAGGGTTTAGCGGTCATCATTTGTTGGCGAAAATTATCTTGTAAAAACGACAGCCTTTGTCTATCTTCAGGGTACAGCAAGCCCGTCGGTTCACAGAGAATAGTCAAGGCTTCTGCTGGTTTTCCGTCTCGTCCAGCCCTTCCTACTTCTTGGATATATTCTGATAGTAATAGGGGCGGTTGAAACTGAACCACCCACCGGACATTGGGCTTGTTAATTCCCATCCCAAAAGCAGAAGTACACACCACAAATTGCAGCTTGCCTTCTAACCATTGAGATTCAATTTTTCGCCTTTTTTCCGCCGATAGTCCAGCATGATAAGGGGCAGTTTTATAGCCAAATGTCTCCAGCCAGGCTGTCAATTCTTGACTATCTCGACGGGTGCGAACATAAATTAAACCGGTTTGCTTTTGATGTTGTTTCATCAAACTTAGCAAGCATTTTCGCCGTCCCATGGGAGTAAAAACTCGGCGAATTTTAAGGTGTAAATTATCTCGATATGGACTCAGTATAAATTCTTGAGGATCTTGTAACTGTAACACCGTTTTAATAGTGTTTTGGGCAGTGGGGTCAGCGGTAGCGGTAAAGGCAGCGATCGCTATTTTGCTACCTGGTGGTTTATGTTTTAATAAAGTGGGACGCACCGCCCCCAAACGGCGATAATCAGGTCTAAATGTATCCCCCCATTGAACTAAACAGTGAGATTCATCTAAAATCAAACCATTAATAGAAACCTGGGGTTTATTGATTAAATTCCACACAGGTTTACTTAATAAAGTTTCCGGGGATAAATATAGCAATCGTAGGCTGTTGTTTTGCAATTGATGTAAAGTTTGCCGCCGTTGTATGGGGGACATTTGACTATGAATAATACCCGCACTTAAATGGCGATCGTGTAATTCTTTTACCTGATTTTCCATCAAGGCTACCAGCGGCGAAACTATTATGGTTAAGCCATTTTTTAATAACGCTGGCAGTTGAAAACAGATAGATTTACCGCCTCCAGTGGGCAGAACAATCAACGCATCTTGACCCCTGATAATAGCCTCAACAATTTCCTGCTGAGGGGGGCGAAAATCATCATAACCCCAAAAACGTTTTAGGGCGTTTTTTACTTGTTCAGTTGTGTTAGAATCAGAAGGTGGAATCATGGGTTAAATTAGGGGTAAAGCGCGAAAACATAACCAAACTGTTGTCAATTTTAGCTCATCGAAAAATTATCAGTCCCAGATTAGGCAGTCAGCCTAGTTGCCAAAATTGATGATTTCATTTAAGATTACCATTAATCTTGTTCACCAGTAGGGGCAATTCCCAATCCTTAATCAAAATTTGTGATTTCTGCTATGTCACCGACTCGCCAAACCCTAGAATTAAAAACCCTGAAACTTTCCTATTTAGAGTGGAACCCTAACGGTCAACAGCCGTTGTTGCTTCTACATGGACTAGCCGATCATGCCCTAGTTTGGACAAGTTTAGCAGAAGATCTGGGCGATCGCTATCATATCATCGCCCCTGACATGAGAGGTCACGGAGACAGCGACAAACCAGATCACGGTTATACATTCGATGACGCGATCGCCGATCTCGAAGAGTTAATGGATCACCATCACTGGTCAAACGCCCACATTTTAGGTCATTCTTGGACGGGTAAATTACTACCTATTTGGGCAAAAAAACACCCCGAACGTTTCCGCTGTATGATTTTAGTCGATCCTATTTTCATCACTAAAATGCCCGGGCTGCTAAAATTAACCCTTCCCATAGTGTATCGTAAATTAGACTCATTAAAATGTATGGGACCTTTTGAGAGTTTCACCGCCGCCGAAACCCTAGCTAAAGAATTGAGTCAGTTTTCCGGTTGGAGTCCTCAGCAACAGCAAGTTTTTGCCGCCGCCATGGAAGCCAAACCCGATGGAAAATGGGGGAGTAAGTTTAGCATTAGCGCGCGCAATGAAATATTTTTAGAAGTGATGAAAGTTCCGGGATTAACAGAAGCGATCGCCTTACCGACCCTGCTGGTTAAACCGGAAAGGGGAGTTAATCGTATGGAATGGCAATTAAAACCCTATCAAAAGTATCTCACCAATCTAACTATTAAACAAGTGCCGGGAAATCACTGGCCGTTTTTAGTTGCATCAGAATCCTTCAATCAAACCATTTCCGAATTTTTAAATCAGCACAATTAGACCGTGAGGATGTCACCTTGAGCGTAGAAATAATTGCCCATCGAGGATTTTCTAGTATCGCCCCGGAAAATACCTTAACCGCTTTACTCGCCGCCATTTATAATCAGGCAAATTCCATAGAATTTGATGTACAGATTACCGCAGATAGTGTCCCTGTGGTTTTTCATGACAAAAGCCTAAATCGAATTACTGGAACCCCCGGAACTATCCGCGAAAAAACCATTTCCGAACTGAAAGAATTAGACGCTGGGACGTGGTTTGCGGAGTCTTATAGGGGAGAACGTATCCCCACCTTAGAGGAGGCATTAGCTGCCCTAAAATCGATTAAAGGATGGCTGTATTTTGATATTAAACCCCATGCTATATGGTCGGACTTAGAAATCAAAACTCTCCTGGGTCTGATTCAGGAAGCCAATTTGGGCGATCGCACTATTTTAACATCCTTTGACGAAGATTTACTATGGCAATGTCGCCAGTCAGATCCTCAAATAAAACTGGGATATTTTGTAGTGAATGCTTCACAACTACCCCAACAAATTAGCAAAGCAGAAGCCGCCGGTAATGCCATTTTAAGTAGTCAATATCAAGTGATATTAGACCAACCTAGTATAATTCAGGAAACTCGGAATAAAGGAGTTGATATAGTAGTCTGGACTGTAGACAAGATTATAGACTTTGAGAGATTAGTAGATTTAGGAATTGAGCGGATTATAACTAACTGTTTAATCGGTGATAATGTCATCAAAAATATCACTTATTAGTTAGGTTTACTATGTCGATAATCTGTCCTGGCTACGCCTACTTATTCCAGCAGATATAAGCCAAGTTGGGTGATGGTTATTTTTAGTAAGTAACCTAACAAAACTAGGTCATCGGGTAGCTTCTTACTTAGTCATTCCCTCATCATCATTGGGGCAGTTTTTGAGGTCAATATGCTGGTCATAATCCCCTACAGCGTCTGATTTCAGCCACCTAATGGTCGATTTGACTAGGTTAAGCCGACCACATAGAGCAGGCGATCGCCTCAAGTTTAGTTAGTTGGTCTGTACCAACTTTCCACAGTCAAATCCCGCACCGTTTGGATTCGTTGAAAGTCACTATCTGCTGAAACTAAAATCAGATTGTGTTGCCATGCAATTGAAGCAATCCATAGGTCATTATCATCAAAACCAATATCTCTAATTTTAGTTTTTCGTCTTTGGCTTTTTTCTTTCGGAGCAAACTGATCGAACAACGCTGCTTTAATTTGCCCATAAATAACCGCTGTCGTTTCATCAGTCAGATCAATCCGCAAGTATTGTAGAAAATCATTGACATTAGCTAAGTTTTGTGTCTTTTGTGCCGACTTTTCAGCCATCAAAATAAGTTCCCCCTGAACTATCACACAAGTAGCCAAGTTTTCTGTACCGATCGCCAGCGCTTTTTCCCATACGGTCGCTTCTTTTTTGATTAGATAACTACAATGATTCGTGTCTAGTAAATACATACTTTAAAATGGCTGATGGTTGGATAAATTGACCTGGCTACGGCTATCTAAAACCAGTCGCAGACATTCTTCAAAATCATCTCCTACCCATTCTCCTTGGTAATCTACTAGAGATTTTCCGGACGCTTGACGATAAGGTAATTGAGACAGTTTGTTAGATGTTTCTGATGCGTCCTTTGTCGTTTTTGCCGTTGATGAATCCGAGGCGCGAGACCTCATAAATAGTAGAAATTCTAAAGCGATCGCTAAAATTTCATCGGGGGTTTGCTCAATTTCTTGATGGAATTGTTCTTGAATCGAAACCTGATTAGCTTCCCGATTCGATTCAGGATTGTTGAGAATTTT
>NZ_JBIMLI010000011.1:41124-61241 GCF_051859755.1 Limnospira sp. | reverse complement strand
GTTACCTTAACGGGTAATAGTGCTATCGTCGCATTGTCAGGCAATAGCCGGATAAATGTCGCGTAAATGTATCAGTTGGATGTTAGGAAAGAATTATGAGCATTTACTTGGGGATTGACATTGGTGCTAGTACCGTTAAACTGGGATTATTTGAGCCAGAAAAAGGGGTCATCGGAGAAAGGTTAGATCGTCCCAGCAGCGCCTCTGAGGGTCCCGACGCTACCGTAAATGTGATTCAAACCGCTACCCATGAGCTACTCGCAGCCAATGATCTACAATTCCAGGATTTAAAGGCGATCGGTGCTTGTTGTCCGGCTCCCATTGATGCCTCGGGAATGTGTGTTTATCCTACCAATATTGATCGCTCTTGGCAAGGGGTGAATATTGCCCAAAAACTCTCGGAGACTCTCCAGTTACCCGCTCTCCTCCTCAATGATGGAGACGCGGGCGCTTACCGGGAATACAGCATCCGCGAGGCTCAAAATCAGGCTTCTTCTGTCATGGCTCAGTTTATTACCGGAACAGGATTAGGCGGCGCTTTGATTGTCAACGGGAAAATCTGGTCGGCTCCCGCAGTTTCCGCAGAATTCGGTCATATTTGTATTGATAGCTCGGAAAATGCCGACCTGTGCGGATGTGGTGCGAGGGGATGTGCAGAAACCAGAGCGTCTTTATTGGGTCTGAGAAATATGGTTAAACACCGACAGGCTAAGGGGAATGTACCGGAAGCGTTACAAGGAGATCCCATGGAGGTGGCGAAAAACCTGCGTCGCTTGGGTCAAATGGATGAGCCTCTGTCGGATGTTGTGGCTATTTGGCAAGAGTATTTTACCAGCCTCGGTATAGCGGCTCGTAATGTGGTCAATACCATAGGCTGTGACCTGATTGTGATTTCTGGGGGAGCGCAAGAAAAGGAAAAAACGGCATCGGAGGGAGCATATCAACGATTCAAACAAGATGCGATCGCCTGGGTTCGTCAGGAAATTGACCATAGTTTCCCCCATCTCACCCAGACCAGGGTGGAATGGTCTATTGATACGCTCCCAGATAGTGCTGCTTACGGTGCGGCTCAATATGCGAGTGTAACCGCGAACTCGTAGACACCCAACAAATTCAGGTATTGGGGGGGGTCAAGAAACCCGGTTTCTCAAAGAAACCGGGTTTCTAGTCGTGATTTCACCCCACCTACAAATTATGCGATCGCTAAATGTACAGAAGTGGCGATCGCTTCTCGTTGTTGGGTATCATATCCCCATCTCTCCAAAAAGTCTTGATAGGGTCCCTCTCCCCTTTGGGAAGTTTCCAGAAGCTGCTGTAGTAAAGATTTGACTGGTGGTAAATTGAGGCCTTGAATTAACTCAATACAGCGCGATCGCACTAAGTCCGAACTGGCAGCCATATCCTCATTTTGGTGGCGATGATGATAGACTACCATGGCGGCGGACATCGCCAAATTTTTCACCAATAACTCCGAGACTATCTCAGGAGAAGATTCTAAGGCTTTTTGGATCTCTGGTGTCATTTGTTCAGGAATAGGGCGAGTATCCGTGAGGTAGGTCACAAAAAATCCCCTCGCCCCATTTTCCGAATGAACCAGTTTGGATATAGCCGCCGCCAAGTCTGAGTCCGAGATACTTCCCGCTTGGGATTGATCAATCAGAGATTGGGTAATGGCGATCGCATCTTCAAAGGTAATATTTTCCGGGATTGAGACAGAATAGATCATGATCGAACTAATTGAAATGTTTTGGGGTATTGCATAAGTTATGGCAATTATATCTTCTCACAATTCCCGCCCACATAAGCCAGCCCGCGAACCTTCATCTACCTATCAGGTGAAGCCACCAGCGGAGGAGTCCCTACTGATACCATCACCCACCTCTGAGGAAAAAAACAATCCCAAACCCGAAGAAAAAATTAGACCCCAACAACTAGCCGACTATATTGGTCAACGGGATCTCAAACAGGTATTGGAAATTGCGATCGCCGCTGCTAAGTCTCGCCGGGAACCCCTCGACCATTTGTTACTTTATGGACCTCCCGGACTCGGTAAAACTACCATGGCGCTAATTTTGGCAACAGAAATGGGCGTCAAATGCCAAATTACTACTGCGCCTTCCCTGGAAAAACCGAGGGATATTGCCGGACTTTTGGTTAATCAAAAACCCGGAGAGATTTTGTTTATTGATGAGATTCACCGCCTCTCTAAAATGGCCGAAGAAATCCTTTATCCTGCTATGGAAGACTCTCGTTTAGATATCACTATTGGTCAGGGACGTAGTGCGAGGACGCGCAGCATTCCCTTAAATAAGTTTACTATTGTCGGCGCAACTACCAGAATCGGTGCTTTGACTTCTCCCCTGCGCGATCGCTTTGGGTTAATTCAACGTTTGCGTTTTTATGAAGTTGATGAACTCGCCCAAATTGTCAACCGTACCGCTAAACTATTAAAAACTCCCATTACTCCCGAAGGTGCCTTAGAAATTGCCCGACGTTCCCGAGGAACTCCCCGAATTGCTAATCGTTTATTAAGACGGGTACGGGATTATTTGGAAGTCAAAGCATCCGGGGATATTACCGGAGAAATTGCGGCGATCGCCTTAGAATTATTTAATGTAGATCCCCTCGGTTTGGATTGGACGGATCAGCATTTACTCCGCATCATTATCGAAAATTTCAATGGGGGACCCGTCGGCTTGGAAACCCTAGCAGCAGCCAGCGGCGAAGATGCCCAAACCTTGGAGGAAGTCCAGGAACCCTATCTTATGCAAATTGGCTTTATACAGCGGACTCATCGCGGTAGAATCGCCACCGCTAAGGCTTGGCAACATTTGGGTTATGAACCACCACAAAAACAGCTTTCTTTGTTTGGTTAAATAACCCCCACAATCTCTATATTACCGCTACTCTCGCTTAACCTGACTCTCCTTCTCGAACCCCGCAACCACCTGATCAACTGTTAAGTTAGCCATCGGGATTTGCAACTCCTGCGAAATGCGATCTAGTGGTTTCATTGAGGACATAACCAACCGACTAAAAAAGCTGGTAAAACTGCTATCTATTTCTAGTTTATCATGGAGGCGGGTATCCTGCTCAATCCACTGGGTAATTTGGTCTAGAGTTACTGAGGCGATCGCACATTCTTGTTGCTGGGAAATTTCCCGTAAACAGCGCAGCGCATAAATAGCCAGACGGGTGGCAAACTTCTCCTTAGATGACAACAAAGCTGCATCTACCTTAACCGCTTCTTCTGGCGTTAAAAATTCTCTATCTGTCTGCATCATAATTAGATAATTACACTATTTCCACAAGATTGGGGAGGCCGCCAGTTAATGACTAATAATCAGATAACCACAACGATGCTCACCATTAACTAGCCAATGAGTCCGTTCTACGGTACAATCATATAGTACAGCCGCAAACATCTCTAACTCATGGCCGCAGACACTCGGAAAAGACTCAGCCACACTAGAAATCGCGCAGTTATGTTCTGTGAAAATATAGCGTTGCTCACCCGTGGCGACTTCCTCTTGAGTCTCTACGGCATACCACTCAGCCATATAACCTTCCCCTTGGCGAATTTCCGCCAATTTAGCTACGCGATCGCCTACTGGACCAGTCCCCACCCGTTGGCGATACTCCATGGCTTTTCTTTGCCACTGTTTGTGTAAAATCTGGCTAACCTGTTCGGGTCCCACGGTTTCAGCCAAAGTATCCAGGAAAGAAATTGCAAATTGATCATAACTATTCGGAAAGCGATCGCGTCCCTGACTGGTTAGGCGATAGATATGTTGGGGCCGTCCCATCCCTATCTGTACAGACTCATAATTGATCAACCCCGACCCCTGGAGATCCTTGAGATGCCGACGGGTGGCTTGGGGACTGATATCGAGAGCCTCCGCGAGTTCCTGAGCCGTAGCCTGATGACGTTTCAGAAGATATTGGAGGATGTCCTGCTTAGTCGAATGCTGTTGGGTCGTGGTCATCATGTTCACAAAAATTCAAAAAATTTTGGCTTTGACAATACAGTTGTTGCTAATGTAACCTAAAATAGACTTAAATAACAAATAGGTTGTTTAAGTCCCAGACAGTGGGACTTGGGATCTGCCATCCCGTGGGAGTTTGTCCAGGTGATGAGCCGGGACACCAGACCGTAAACCAAACCAACACAAGAGAACACAAGATATATGAGTGCTTCAGTCAAAACCCTAGTTAACCAGCCCTATAAATACGGCTTTGTTACTGATATTGAGTCCGACACCATCCCCAAGGGGTTGAGTGAAGATGTGGTGCGGCTGATATCAGCGAAAAAAAATGAGCCGGAATTTATGTTAAATTTCCGTCTCAGGGCTTATCAGCAGTGGCAGAAAATGGCTGAACCCACCTGGCCCCATGTTCACTATCCCCCCATTGACTATCAAGACATTATCTACTATTCCGCCCCCAAAGTAGAGAAGAAAAAAGGCAGTTTAGAAGAAGTAGACCCGACCCTAATAGAAACCTTTGAGAAATTAGGGATTCCCCTATCCGAACAGAAACGGCTGGCTAATGTAGCAGTGGATGCCGTCTTTGATAGTGTGTCCATTGCCACCACTTTTAAAGAAAAACTCGCCGAAGAAGGGGTAATTTTCTGCTCAATTTCCGAAGCCGTAGAAAGCCACCCAGAACTGATTGAGAAATATTTGGGGAGTGTAGTTCCCGTCGGTGATAACTACTTCGCCGCCCTCAACTCAGCCGTGTTTAGTGATGGTTCCTTCGTGTACATTCCCAAAGGGGTTAAATGTCCCATGGATCTGTCTACTTATTTCCGCATTAATAACGGTGAATCTGGGCAGTTCGAGCGCACCTTAATTGTAGCAGAATCTGGCAGTTCTGTCACCTATTTAGAAGGCTGTACCGCCCCCATGTTCGATACCAACCAATTACACGCCGCTGTAGTCGAATTGGTCGCTTTGGATAATGCCACCATCGAATATTCTACCGTGCAAAATTGGTTTGCTGGGGACGAAAACGGGAAAGGCGGAATTTATAACTTTGTCACCAAGCGGGGACTCTGTAAAGGCGTAAATTCTAAGATTTCCTGGACTCAGGTAGAAACCGGGTCAGCCATTACTTGGAAATATCCTAGTTGTGTGTTGGTCGGTGATAATTCCGTCGGAGAATTTTACTCCGTCGCCCTCACCAATAACTGTCAACAGGCTGATACCGGAACCAAAATGGTTCATATTGGCAAAAATACCCGCAGCACTATTATTTCTAAAGGTATTTCGGCGGGTCGGTCTGCGAATAGCTATCGTGGCTTAGTGAAAATGGGTCCGAAAGCTGTGGGAGCGCGGAATTATTCCCAGTGCGACTCTATGTTAATTGGCGACTGTGGACAGGCTAATACTTTCCCTTATATTCAAGTCGAAAATAGTACCGCCAAGGTAGAACATGAAGCCTCGACTTCTAAAATTGGGGAAGACCAATTGTTTTACTTTACTCAACGGGGAATTTCTGAGGAAGATGCTGTGTCTATGATTATCAGCGGCTTCTGTAAAGATGTGTTTAATAAATTACCCATGGAGTTTGCAGCCGAAGCCGATAAACTGCTGAGTCTGAAACTAGAAGGCGCTGTCGGTTAAACTATCTATTTCCCTGGGAGATGGTGGGGTTTCCTGTTGAAAACCCCCTAACCTAATTACGTCAGTTAATCACTAACACCAATCACACACATTTAGAGGTTGAGAATGATTCAAGAAAACAGTCCCGTGATTTTGTCCGTTAAGAATTTAACCGCTACCGTTGATGGTAAGGCGATTTTAAAAGGCTTAAACCTGGAAATTAAAGCCGGAGAAATTCACGCCATCATGGGTCAAAATGGGTCGGGAAAAAGTACCTTTTCTAAAATCTTGGCCGGACATCCAGCCTATGAAGTAACTGGGGGTGAAGTCACATTTTTAGGACAAAATCTCCTGGAATTAGAATCAGAAGAACGCGCCTTAATCGGTCTGTTTTTGGCTTTCCAATATCCCATCGAAATCCCTGGGGTTAGTAATCTCGATTTTCTGCGGGTGGCTTACAATTCCCAACGGAAATATCGGGGCTTAGATGAGTTAGATGTGTTTGATTTTGAGGATTTAATCCACGAAAAATTAGAGGTGGTGAAAATGCGTCCAGAGTTTCTGGAACGTAGCGTTAATCAAGGCTTTTCTGGGGGTGAAAAGAAGCGTAATGAAATCTTGCAGATGGCTTTATTAGAACCGAAATTAGCCATTTTGGACGAAACTGATTCCGGCTTGGATATTGATGCGCTGAAAATTGTCGCTAATGGTGTGAATCAATTGGCTAATGCTGAAAATGCTATGCTGGTGATTACTCACTATCAGCGGTTATTGGATTACATTGTCCCTGATTATGTTCATGTCATGGCTGATGGCAGAATTATTAAAACTGGTGCTAAGGAATTGGCGATCGAGTTGGAAAAACAGGGCTATGATGATATAATTGAAGCAGCCACAGTGGGGGTGTAGTTAATGATTCATATTCAAGAAAAACCAGAACTTTCCTATTTGAATCAGTTACTTAATCGGGTAAGGGGTTCTCTTCCAATTCCGGCGAGTTTCCCTTTGGAAAGAAACATTGCCGAACAATTACAAAATATTCGTGATAATGCCGCCAGTTGGGTTAAGGAATTAGCTATTCCTACCCGTCGCCATGAAGATTGGCGATTTACCGACCTTTCCGCTTTGTTGGAATTGCCTTTTCAACCAGCCACAGCGGTAGAACTTTCCCGAGACGAGATTTCGCCTTTAATCTTACCGGAAGTTAAAGGGACTAGGTTGGTTTTTGTGAATGGTTTTTACTCCCCCCAACTGTCCTGTTTAGATAATCTTCCTGATGGAGTATTTGTCGGCAATTTAGGACAACTCGATAAACCATTATCCGATAAGTTGGGGAACTACCTAACTCAACAACCCGACAGCCAGGAAGTTTTTACCGCCCTCAATACTTCCTCTTTGGCTGATGCTGCGGTGGTCTGGGTTCACCAAAATCAAGTCATTGATACCCCCATTCATCTGCTATTTATTTCCCTCAGTAGCAGCCAACCTGTAACCAGTCAACCTCGGACTTTAATTGTCGCTGAACCCGGAAGCAAAGCCACAGTAATTGAACACTACGCCACCGCGAATATTTTGGGTTGTTCAGACCGCACCCAAAAAACTCCTTATTTCACTAACACAGTGACAGAGTTATGGGTTGGTGACAATGCCGAATTACAACATACTCGCCTTCAACGAGAATTGGCTTCATCTTTCCATATTGGTCGCACTGTAGTTTCCCAAGGGCGTTCTAGCCGTTATACTGGTAACGCCATTAGTTTGGGGGCGAAATTGTCTCGCCATAACTTCGATATTCACCAAACCGCTGTGGGAACCGAAACTCAGCTTAATGGTTTGACTCTGGTCAATGGTCAACAGGTCGCTGATACCCATAGCGCCGTATTTTTGAACCATCCCCATGGTGTTATCAATCAATTACATAAAGCTATTGTGGATGACCGCGCTCATGCTATATTTAATGGTCGGATTGTGGTTCCCCAAGCGGCACAAATGACTGATGCGACTCAACTGAATCGTAATCTGTTGTTATCGGCTAAAGGGCGGGTTAATACCAAGCCTCAATTAGAAATTGTAGCTGATAATGTCAAATGTGCCCACGGCGCAACTGTTAGCCAATTAGAAGCGGATGAGATTTTCTATCTGCGGAGTCGGGGACTGGATGAAAAAACCAGCCGTAACCTGTTAATTGATGCTTTTGCGGCGGAAATTTTAGAGAAATTGCCTTTGGTTTCTCTCAAGCAAATTTTATCCCGCTGTGTGGCTTGTCGCACTGACGAAGGGGAAATGTAAAGGGGGTTACAGCTTGTTCACCAGTCGCTTAATACATTGCCCTCACCCTAAATCTGGATCCCAGAAAGAGAGAGGGACTTTGAGAGGTGATAAGATGATTTATGAACAGGCTGTAAGGGGGGGATTAATTCTTGATGATTAATCAACTATCTCCCCTCACCTCTGCTATCTTGATGATGGGGGAATTACCAGAGATGCTTTAATGGTTACTGGTTGCCAATTGCTAGATTTAGGGATTAGACAAAATGACACTTATTAAAGAAAAAACACTAGGACAAAAGGTGCGGGGAGATTTCCCCATTCTACATCAGGAGGTGAACGGACATCCTCTGGTTTATTTGGATAATGCGGCTACTTCTCAAAAACCCCAGGTGGTTTTAGATGCTATCCAAAACTATTATCAAACATATAATTCTAATGTTCATCGGGGTATTCATACCCTTAGCGCTAAGGCGACTGATGAATATGAAAAAGCCCGCCAAAAGGTGGTTGAGTTTATTAATGCTGATTCCTACCAGGAGATTATTTATACTCGTAACGCCAGCGAAGCCGTGAATGTGGTTGCCTATTCTTGGGGGTGGGAAAATCTACGGGCTGGGGATGAGATTATTTTGTCGGTAATGGAACATCACAGTAACTTAGTCCCTTGGCAAATGCTGGCTAAGAAAACTGGGGCGGTGATTAAGTATGTGGGATTAACGGCTAACCAGGAGTTCGATTTTGAGGAGTTTAAAACCCTCATTTCCCCTCAGACTAAGTTGGTGGCTGTCCTGCAAATGTCTAATGTTTTGGGCTGCATTAATCCGGTGAAGGAAATTACGGAAATTGCCCATCAATATGGGGCGAAGGTGTTGATTGATGCCTGCCAAAGTTTACCACATTTACCGATAAATGTCAAGGAAATTGATTGTGATTGGTTAGTGGGTTCGGGTCATAAAATGTGTGGTCCGACGGGGATTGGTTTTCTGTATGGTAAGCGGGAAATACTGGAGTCGATGTCGCCATTTTTGGGGGGTGGCGAGATGATTGGGGAGGTGTCGTTAGAGGGTTTTACCTGTGGGGAATTACCCCATAAATTTGAGGCGGGAACTCCGGCGATTGGAGAGGCGATCGCTTTAGGTGCAGCCCTGGATTATTTAATGAAGATTGGCTTGGATAAAATCCACGCCTACGAACAGGAATTAACGGCTTATTTATTCAAGAAATTAAGTGATGTTCCCGAAATTACTATTTATGGACCCCCCCCAACGGCTGAGGGTAAAGGACGGGCGGCATTAGCATCATTTTCAGCGGGAGAAATTCACCCTAATGACTTATCAATGCTGTTGAATGATTCGGGGGTGGCGGTGCGTTCAGGACACCACTGCACCCAACCTTTACATAAGTATCTAAAGGTTAATTCTACGGCGCGGGCGAGTTGTTATTTTTACAATACCCATGAGGATATTGATGCCTTTGTGGTGGCGTTGAAAGAGGCGATCGCTTTTTTTAAGCAGATGTCTTAATCTTAGCTAAGGGCTTCATAATGGAAGCCTTGGAATTCAGGCGATTTGATTCTCCTTGGTGATCAAATCGCCGATTCCATCTTAATCCATTAATTCCTAGGCTTGAAAAAGTCTGCCCCAACCAGTTCCGGGTCCTTCTGCCGTCCAACGATAGGTCATTTCATATTTGCTGTAAATTGCACCCTTACCATTTTCAACCGCTCCGGTGTAGCAATCATTAAGAGAACCATAAGGATCATTAACAACAAAATCCCCGTTTTCAGTGCGCCCCCGGACAACAATCATGTGACCGCCACAAGGATGTTCCGTCGTCCCCCGATGATAAATACCAATCACAACAGGACGCTTCGCTTCTAGTTCTCGATAAACATCATCAAAATCCAGATCGGTGTGCCAAGTGCTTTTCAAACCAAAATCTGATAAGGCTTGGGTTTGCACTGTATGATCGGTGGTATCTCCATATTTAAAAACCACTTCTAAGTAGATATCATCTCCAGTGGTTCCGAGTAAAGTTCCCGGCTTGAAATATTCTAAACACATGGCACAAGACGATGAATTACAAGTTCTTTCTGGATCTCGATAGTTGTCAGTTTGCGGAAACCAAGGAACAGGTAGTAAAATTTTATCGGGTTTAATCTGGAGATTCTGATTGTATATCTCTACATCTCTGCTGTGAACAAACCAAGTATTTTTTACCTTAAATGATTGACCCCAAAATGCAACTTTCAGGTAATCTCCGGTTTGGTACGCATAGGAGTGAACCGGATAAACACTTTGTTCTTTAATTTCGACTTGTTGATCGCTTGAGAGTTCGGAAAGGTCTTCGATGACGGTGCGGAGGGTTGTGGTGTGGATAAATTTAATCTTCACAGCCACTTCTGAATTGGCAGGTTCTGAATTGGCAGGAGAGGAGGCTATTGGGCGCGACTCTGTCACTTTACAGGCTTTGTTATAATATTGGTGACGATCTTCTAAGCCATTGTAACCCCCGTTGACTCTTAGGGTAATTTCTTCCACGGTTGCGCCGCGATCGCACAATTCATTCATGCGGTTATTGTGCCACCAAAATCCGGCACTGGTAAACGGATAATGCTCCGCCATATAATCGCAACCTTCCATAATTTTGGCATCGCCCAGCGCATCGCAGAAGGCTTTATAATTGTTTCGTCCGGTGAAGCGCCCCCGAACCTTTGTATTTTGGGCCGTCACCAGAACAAGTATTTCCCCAATCGCTGCGCCCTTCCAAATAAGACCCATCACTGAGTTCTTTTAACCACTTCAATCCCCCGGATTCGTGGGCAATTTTACTGATAAAATGACAGATTCTAGGGGGGGTATTGATTTGATAAAAATGCAGACAACGATTCAGATCTGCTAGTTCATCTTCACGGATAAAATTACCAAAAATCGCCTTGCCTTCTGGCTGAGTAATCAATGGCTCTTCCGCCCCTTCTGGCATTACCGATGGCAGTCCATCCCCATCTTTACTAAAGGCATAAAAGGTTCCACTATTGGCGGCTAAAGTGACCTTAATATGTCCATTTTCAGCAGGTTCAAATGCTTAAACTTCGTAGGTTTTTCCCGCCGTAACCGCGACCATTTGATCAGGTTTCAGTTCCGAGGACTGGATAGGCAGTTTTTGGAATTTGGTATGGGCTTTGGCGACAATTGTTTTCATGGTTATTTGCAGGTTTCAGATTTGATTTCATGGAAATAACGAATTGAAACAAAGGATTCTGAATTTGGGCATTTTGCAATTATTATCGATAGGATGAAAACATTTATATTGTCTAAATATTCATTGTGATCAGCCTGGGATTTTGTCAAGATCGCAGATAAAAAACCCAACCAGAGCAACATTAAAAGATTGATTGGCTATTTGGTTGATATGTCTCATATTTTCTCTCTCCTTTTTTAGTCATAATTGGTAGGTATTGAATTGCTCCTATGTTGTCATAATTTCCATTTTTTTGATATTTTCCTCTCTCGCATAAAATCCATGATTATAGAAAAATGTTACGCCACCTGTTAAACTCAATAATAGGGCATATACGCAGAAAATTATATACCAAGTTTTACTCACTTTGCGCCTTAATTGTTGCTGATAATTCCACAATTAAAAATCTGCATTAAAATCATCATATTCAGGAGGAAGTAAAAATTTGTCTTCTGGATCAAGATTCTTCATGGCTTCATCTCAAATAATTGTAAATTTATTGTTTTTGTTTGACAGTGGCGGACAAAAAAGAAACAATAGAACCCAAGACAATATTGAAAGACTGGGAAGCAATATTATTTTCGTCTTGATAAGTTTGGGCATCCTCTAGCAGAAGTTCTGCCACCCAATTCATTTTTTTTGGGGAGTCATAATCGCGAGTTATTTGGGCAACATTTTCTGGAGTTTTCGCAAAATAATTATTGCTAAAAAAGTTGATATAACCAGTCGCAAAAAACAAAATCATGTAAGTGGTGAGGATGGCGTACCAAGTTTTACTCATTTGTGTTGTTTGATTTGGGGTGAATGGTTGGTAATATTGTCAATATGAACGGTGGGCGATCGCCAATTAACGGTGGGCGATCGCCAAGATTTACCTCGACGAATGCTCAATGTAATTTGATAAATTGTGGGATTGCATCTCGCACTGGCACCCCTGGCTTCTGATCATAGACTTCGCCACAATCGAGAAAGCATTTCGCCGCCTCGATCAACTCTTGGCAATTTTCGGGATTGTCAATTTCTTCGCCAATCTTTTGATACTTTTGATATTTTTTAAAAATATATCGATTGTGGGGCTTTTCGAGGAGCGATCGCAAACGACCTGGCTGCTTTTCCACTTGCAAGCGATCGTTGAGATCGAAATCCAAACGTAATATATCACTCCCAACACTATCCAGAATTTGATTGCCAATATCTTCGGAATTTTGGGAAGCAGGATTTAAGAAGATGTCCGGTAGATGCTGAACCCAACCCAGAGAACTCCATCCCTTGATTTCTTCATAGCTGTAGGGACAAGTGGTGTTGCCAGTTCCGATGGAGAGTACGGCAATATCTTTTAAAGTTAATCCGTTATTTTTTTCCAGCAATAAAGCGGGGTATGCCTCATTTGCTTGAGCCAGTTGACCGCCGCTAATGTTAATCACATGGGCACCTTGTTCAAGGGCTTGATTGATTTGGCGTGCCAGGTCTAGCTGGGAAAGAGAATCTGGGCGGCGATCGGAAAATACTGGCAAAATTAGACCGCGACAACCCGGAGCGATACGGTTGAGGCGGTGATTTTTTGATGTTTTGGATTTTCTGTTAATATCTTTCGTAATTTCTCAAATTAATTAATCGATTCTATGTCCCCAAAAAAGGTGCGATCGGACCGGAACATTTTCCAGAAATTACCAGGCGATCGCACTCATGCAAAACGGTGGGCGTTTAGTAAAATCAATTCACCAGTTTGGCGAGGGAACCTGTGGCTACTCCCGCTTCCTCTTTCAGCACAGTCACTGGATGGACACCACCCAGCTTTTTCCGAGCTTTTCGATCACCTTGCGAACCTTTAAAACCTTGCACATTAGGATTGGTGCATACATATTCCCCCAAAGGGGCTAGGGTTCGGCTATTACCGCGACTTCCTACCCATCTGACTGATCGATTAGACCTCTGGCTTTATCTACACCCCTAAAACGCGGATTGAATTCAATTTCGGAAAATTTTGAGTTATGGTATTTTCCCAAATGAAGCCCCATCAAAAAAGGGAGCGATCGCCCCCCTTTTGACTAAGTATGATCAGGGCGATCGCTTAGTAAAATAGTGCTGTTAACCCCAAATATTCACGATATCAGGTGAGAGAATACCAATTGCTTTCGCCCAGGTATCATCAAACAATTTACCAACTCCTATCTCATGTTTTTGAGTCCAATCTTTGACAAACCAAAATTGGTAGTCAGCCGCAATTTGAAACAGATGGAGATCGCTGGCAGCTTGAATGTATAAGGAACCGTAGCGATTTATCGCTTCCAGAACAATTGGATGGTCAAATTTACCTTTAAGCACCGTTTCTTCGTCAGGTTCTTTGCGGGTATCAATGGCAATTTTGGGTTTTTCAAGAGCTACCTTGTTCATTTCCTCTTTCCATTTCTCAGCCGAGTAGTATCGGGGACAATTGTTTTGATTGTCAATTTCAATTGGTGAGGAAATCGCCTTTTCTGCTGCGGCTAGTTGACTCTTTTTATCTTGGGGGCGAAACTGACTGCCACTTGCCTGAGAAAATAAGCTACATAACTCAAGAAAAGCATGGTTGTATTCCGTAGGATTATCACGCTCTAATGACCATGCACTTTTGGGACTCCAGCAGGGTTTATAGCGATATTTAACGAAGCTGTAATCGGGAAAATGTCCCATCCATCCATGTCCTACATAGCAGGGAGGTACATTGGGAGCAGCTTGCAAATTTTCATGAGATGTACAAGACAGCTTGACTTTTTTCCAACTCTGACCCATATCTTGATACTCAATATTTTGCCAAACATCATTTTTGAGCCAGGAATTGTCAATATCCCAGTAAGTATTGATTACATGATCAAGGGCGCACCAATCTTGGTGGGCCCAAGTATCTCCAATAACATGAGCCCTAACCCCCAACAAAAGCAATCCAAAGCGTTTGAGAATAGACTCCTTATTTGCAGAACTTAATAAGGTCTTACCACCAGCAGATTTGATCAGAATGTTTTCCAAACGGCTTGAATCAGTGAGACAGCGAATTGTGTCTTTGATCATCGCTCTAGACAAAGCACTTTGTGGCCGATTGAGCAACTTACCAATGTCCGGAGTAATTTTGCTCTTAAGGCTCGAATCAGGATCTATTTCCCGTAGGTGATAGTCAGGTAATAAGGCAGCAACATCTTTTCCATGGACATCGATCTTAGTTGGTGTACCAACAGGGTCATTATAGTTTCCAGGAGGAAAGTGAAATGATGCCCATAACCCACTACTTCCACTGGCTCCGGTACTCAAGGTGCCTTGAAATGTGTAACGAGGATAATCGACTTTGGCGATCACATTATAATCTCGCTCTAAAGATTTTTCGGTATTGCTGACAATATGCCAGTATCCGGCATATTTTTCATTGCTCAAAAAATCGATGAAATTAGAGGCTGTAGCAATAACAGTTGCATCCTTTTGACTATAATTGCCGCCGATTCTAGCCGCGTAGTAAGTTCCATAATAATGAAAATCTTGATCCACAATATTTACCTCTTGAGAGTGGGTGATACTTGTGTATTTACATTCTCAAGACGATTGCTATCTTCAATTTATGAATTTTGCCAATTATCAGGTGTGGCTTTGAACATGGCTAGGATTTTTCGCGAGCTATCGAGTTTTTATACTTTTGATGGTTAATATACATTCAGGCTAGATTAAATCTCTGGTTTGTACCAATCTCACCCGCGTAGTTAAGTCAATATCGGCTACAATTGTAGCCGATCGCCGTTTGGTAAATTTCAGTGAAAACTATTTAGTAACCACTTCATATACCCAGATGATTGATTCTCCTTCTTCTTGCATAAAAGCCCGAACTCTGACCAAATCATTGGAACATAATTTATCCGACGGGTCGTCCATCTCATCCCACACCTTCCGAGCCGGACCGTTACCATCTTGATGTATATTGCCGACTGCAATTTTTCGCTTACCAATGAGCGGCCAAGAAGCAGCAAATTGTATGAAACCCGATCCCCCTTTGAGCTTATAATTTACCCCAAAGGAAAAGTAATTACAGTCAAATTTACCGACCCCTAACTGCTCGGGTTGGATATCGCCAAGGGGCCAATTTTGCGAGTCATTATGGGATCCCACGCGCTCCAGGACATATTGGGTCTTGTTAATGACTTCAATGACATATTTTTTGTCGTATGTGACCAATCCTTTGATCTGATCGAAAGTTTAATTGACATCAATTGAAATTGAGCCGGTGACTGCCATGGTATTTAACCTTTAATAGTGGTGTTGACTTAGTTATAGCAGCCAACAGGAAATAGGGAACAGGGAATAGGGGTTCAAAAGAGTCCACCTCCCAGGTTTCAGGACCGTGGATGTCCTAAATGTTCTGGCTGCTACTATATTAGACGTTTGAGGGGGGTGATCTGTGAATTTTGCGAATTATCAGGGGTGGTTTTCCGAACCGCGATCGCCATTCATACACCCGTCACTCTTTCTTGCAGTTTTGCCCGTTGTTGTGACTGCCTCGCCGCTTGTAAAATCTTGCACCAATCCCGATAAATTTGGGCATCCTCGCCAGACAGCTTGTAAGCCGTCTCCATTGCTGATGCCGCCTTCTGATATTGTCCGGCATGGAACAAACCCCAACCGTAGGAATGCCAACTCTTGGGGTTAATGGGGTGTTCCTCCGTTAACCGAGCCAAAATTTTGACTCCTTCCGCAAACTCCTCTCGGGCGATGTGATAATAAGCCAGTAACGCCAAACCCTCCACCGTAGTCATCCGTTGCCGTGCCGTGTCAATCATTTTTTTAGTCTGCTTCCCCTCCTTTTCCCATACCAAACCCATCCGGCAACGAGTCTCTATCTGTCGCTTGAGAACGTGACAATCGTCCGGGGCTAATTCCAGCATCCGCAGCAACCGCACCTCCGCTTCCCCGACATCCCCCAGAATCATCAAAGCATCGTAGCTGTCAATTAGCGCCACAATATCATTGGGATGAACTGACAAAATGTGATCAAATGTTCCCAAAGCCCCAGATATATCTTCTTTCTGCATCTGTAGCCGCCCCAATGCCAGCCAGTGCGTCATGTTGTCCGGTTCTAGGGCTGTGGCTGACTCAAAGGCGACAATGGCTGCTTCCAGGTCATGCCGACAGACGGCAATTAATCCGCCGAGATGCTGTTGAGTTGCTTCGTGGCGAACTTGGGATAAGGCTTTTTCATAAACTGCCACTGCGTCGGCTTCTTGCCCCATTAGCTGCAACATTTTCCCTAAGTTTAAATACACCTCAACCAATTGGGGTTGTCGCTCAATAACTTGGTGATACTCTTCGATTGCCCGTTGCCAATCACCCGTCGCATACAACAGATTCGCCAATTCTAGCCGCTTTTTCCATCCCGATGGATATTTTTGTATGTACTGATCTAAGGTTTTTAGCTTCTGGTTGATTCGGGTTGGTTTTTGGTCTAAAACCAAATACACATTTCTCTCACTCCCGGAAAGTAGGGTGACAGATACCATACATGAAAAGGTTTTTTTAGACATCTCGCTATTTGGTGGTGTTTGATTATTGCAGATATGCACCTGGTTATCCTTCGGTGTTCACAAGTCCAATCGATAACTGTCTATCTAGGCAGGTCGCGGTTAAGTGATAACTGACTACCACCGATTTACACTCGACACCAGATAAATCGTCGATTTTTGAGTCTTCTATTAACAAATTATTGGTGACGTAAAAACTCTCAGATAAAGTTGATTCAAAAGGATCTACCCCTGAAAGATAACTTCTCACCTTCTGGGCGAGAATATCTCGTGCCTGTTGAATGCGTTTGTAAGCATTGTCTCTGGAAATTCCGAGTTTTTCGGCGATATCTGGATAAGACAGTTCTCGGTCATAACGGAGAATGAAAGGGATGCGAAGCCGTTCAGGTAGTTGGTTGACAACACTCTGAATAAACTGCCTTAACTCATGCCTCAAAATTTGCGATTCTGGGGATTCACAACTACATAAAATAACATCTTGTGCTTGAATATATGAATCTTCTATGTTGTCAATACTGATTGATTTTCGGCGACGTTCTCGGTGAATATCTAGGCATAGATTATGGGTTAAGCGGGTTAGCCAAGCTCGGAGATTCGTGATTTTTGGGGCGTATTTTGGTAATTTATCCCTGGCTTTTAACATGGCTAGACTGAGGGCTTCTTCCGCTTCCGTCCGGTTATTTTCCATCCAACTAATACAGCGATTATAAAGGTAGTTTTGATGGTAATACCAGAGGAGCCATAAGGCATTCATTTCCCCTTCTGAAAGACGATTTAATAGTTCTTGTTCTTCTGCCTGTTTCAAGGGTTGGACATCGTTTGCTTTCGGGGAACGATATCGCCTGATGGGGTCTTTAATTTCCATAAGAGGTACGAGGGATTCAAAACGTCAATGGTTTTGGCGATCGGAGCCTGGTTGGCTTCCATCTAATTTGCCTCCACCCTTTTATACCGGGAGGACAACGACAGTATATGCTCGTTTAGACCTTGGTAGATCAGTCCGAATTTTGATCAGGTTTTTGGCTCGTCTGTAATATGATACTCGATCGCTTGATTAAAGTCTATACCACTTATGTAAATTTTTTTGCTGAAAAAATCCCACATCCCAACAGGAAGTTCACTCGATATACTCTCAATCTGGTTGATCTGGGTTTTCACGGGGGAATGGATTGGGGGAACTTCCTACCCGGAAAATGATGGTAAAAATGTTGTCTGTCACCAACATACGATTCCCAAAGGCATCGTTACCATAATCATACTCTTGATGTTGCCACGATGCTGATAGCGTGGGACTGTTGGGCTGATTTTTCAGTCTCCAACTGATGGTGCTACCGTAAACCGACCGGCTGGAGGTTTTGTCGATGGGTGCGATATAACCTGATAAGGTGACGTTATTAACTGGGCGGACTGCTAATTCTATCAGTAGGCGATCGTCGTAGGAATTGGGGAGGATATCCCCGAAATAGTTGGTTAAACCCAGGGAAAATCTTTGCCAGTTTAAACGTCCCGATAACCCTAATTCGCTGGCGGGAGAAATGCTGACAACATCCCCAATGCGGGTTTCTCGGTCGATCGCATAATTGAAAAAACTCGACAGGATTAAATTCCTATTATTCCCCAGGCGAAACCTTTTGGAAGCATTCCCAAACACCTGGCTGTAATAGTCGCGATCGGGGTTGACATAGCCGATCGCACCCCCTCGAAAACTCCAGCCGTCCGTCGTGTTAAATGTATAGTCTGCCCCTAGGTAAAGTTTCACCATTTCCGAAGCAATAACCCCCGTATAGTAGCGGAAAATGTCTTGACTTCGCGTCCAGTTTCCGGTTAAACTAAGGTGAGGATAATATCGCCGTTGTTCTAGGTAAACACTTTGGCGGTTCAAGTTGACATCTTGCCGCAAAAAACTCAGATAAACTTGGGTGTAAAAGTTCTGTATATTCTCGGTGGAAAAGATGTCTTGATTGACCACAGACATTAACTGTAGATTATCGACATCTTCTCCCCCTTCCGCCCCCGCCCTCATAGCAATTTGGGGACCGGTCGCCCGGAAAAAAAGGCGATCGCGTCCGAAGCTGCGATCGAGAACCGGAGACAGCCCCAACCAGAGGCTGTGATAACTCGCCCCAGGAATTTCCCTCAAACTTCTGATATTGGGAGTCAAACTTTCCGCCCGCCCCAGACCAGCGGAATAAATCGTAAAACTACTGCTAGGTAAACGGGTATTATTAGCAGCAAAAAATAAGTTACGGTTAATGCTGGTATTCGGGGGATTTTCGCTCCCTTCCAGGTCAGGAATGAGGTCTGGTAAAAATTGTGCCCCCGCTTGGATAACCGTATTGAGACAGCGATTTTCATCATCCCCAAATAGGGTAAATCCGTAAATCGTGCGCCCCAAAACCGCTTGGGGATCGTTGGCTTTCACCACCTGTCGCACCCGGGAAAATGTGCCGGCGATGGTCAGGTCGATTTCTTCTTGGCGTTTAATTGTGCTTCTTTGGGATTGACTATTTCCCGGAAAAGTGCCAGAATTAGGAAAGTACAAATCTAGCCCAATCGGTTGGCTGGCGGTTCCCCCTTGAAAACCGGGAAGCTGCATAAAAGCTAAGGTTTCCGGTGCCAAGACATCCCCCACCTGTGAAGTTTGCAGAACCCGGGTTGGCACAAAAAAGTCGGGGTCGATGCTGTTGCGATCGATGACCAACCCCGGCATATAAGTACATTGTTGGTCACTGGGAGCATCAGGTAAAAAACAAGCCCCCGTCAAACTCATTTGAATTTCCAAACCGTTCATGGTTTGGGGTTCCGTGGTGGTGGTGGTTACTCGCCTTTCCAGCGGCACCGTCCGCAGTTGCAAGTAACTCCCCCGCTGGTCTACCCTGTAAATATTAGTTCGGCTAAGGCTTTCGATAATCTCCGCGTGGAGTTTGAACGTACCATCTAAAACCATGTCGCTATTTGTGGTATTAGCGAAGGCTTGCACGCCGCTCACCTGCCATTCGGTCAGGTGGCTGATGGGGATATCATTAAGGGTTAAAGTAGTGGTAAAGGCGCTAATTTGGTCGTTAGGAGCCACGCGAGGGGGGATGATATAGTCCGGGTCTGACGGTGGCGGAGAAGGTTTGGGGGTTTTATTCAATCCGGGGTCAGGTATCGCCCATGGGAGGGGAGTTTGTGCCAAGGCTGCGGGAATGGCAGTGAGGTGGAGGACAGCTAAGGCAACGACAAAGCTACAGTTGTGTATCTTCACAGATTTCCGAGTTAGTTGAGGGACAGTAGGGGTATATGTTTACCCACAGCGTGTTGGGTTCCCCCAAGGGGGTTCTGAGAAACCCGATTTTTGGGAAAAACCGGGTTTCTTGGCTGAGGAAAGGGGTATATGTTTCCCCAGGGGGTGTTGGGTTCCCCCAGGTAGGTGCGATCGCTCTCCAGTAGTAGGTTGGGTGGAGTGCAACGGAACCCAACAACGGGT
>NZ_JBIMLI010000011.1:39038-41025 GCF_051859755.1 Limnospira sp. | reverse complement strand
CCCAGGTAGGTGCGATCGCTCTCCAGTAGTAGGTTGGGTGGAGTGCAACGGAACCCAACAACGGGTATATGTTTCCCACAGCGTGTTGGGTTCCCCCAGGTAGGTGCGATCGCTCTCCAGTAGTAGGTTGGGTGGAGTGCAACGGAACCCAACAACGGGTATATGTTTCCCACAGCGTGTTGGGTTCCCCCAAGGGGGTTCTGAGAAACCCGATTTTTGGGAAAACGGGGTTTCTTGGCTGAGGAAAGGGGTATATGTTGACCCACGAGGTGTTGGGTTCCCCCAGGTAGGTGCGATCGCCTTCCAGATATGCTATCGAGGCGATTGGGTCAAACCCTGACTTTTGCTCTTTGGGTGGGTTCCGCAACACCAGCCTGGGATTTTGCCCGACGGGAAACCGCTTTAACTTTTTTAACTTTTGTTTGGGGTTTCTGGGTCGGGAGGGGAGTTGCTTTGGTCCGCTTTTTTTTGGATTCAGGGGGGGCGACTGTTTCCGGTGTCAACTGGACCGATTGCCCTGTGACCTTCTTCTTAGATGGCTTCAGCAGACCGTGGCTGTCGCGGTCGTAGCTTTCCAGGCGATGGCGCAAAACCCGCCTGGCGTCGGAAATGCGCTTACGGACGTTGACCGGGGACACGAGAAGTCGCCCAGCAACTTCTGGGTAAGACTGCTGTTGTTTCATGTAGAGAATCAAGGTTTCCCGCTTCTTCGGCGGTAATGCCTCCATGGCGCGATCTAAAAATTCTTCCAGTTCCCAGCCGATACAAATCTGTTCCGGCGTGGGTTCGGGACTTACCCATTCATCAGCTAAGGCGATCGGATCGACATTCTCAACTTTCAAATGTTGGCGATCGCGCTGTCTGAGGATATCTGTACAATGATTCCAGGTTACTTTAACTAACCACTGCCTCCAATTCCTAATCCGTTCCGTCCGTTTTTGCAGTTGTTTTTGGGCTTTCAAAAGGGCTTCACTGAGGGCATCTTCGGCTTCAATGGGGTTGCCCATTTGTCTGAGACAACAACGCCAGAGATAGTCTTCATGCTCTAGCCATTGTTGCCAAAACTCGACAGTTAGCTGATAACTACTATTAGATAGATCCATTTTCTGAGAGTTCTCTATTAGGGTTGAGTCAAAAGAAAAGCAGTTAGATATACACCCTTATTTAGCCATCCTAAATAAATCCATGAATGAGCCATAAGGGTTCGGTGTGCTTACACATAATCAACTAATTCATTTCAGGAATCACTTCCACAGGATATTTATTCTACAAGGACTTCCACCAGCAGTGCTAAAAGCTGTTCCAAAAGCATATCTGCTGGCACTTACGCCCAATCAGGTTCGCACTCAGCACATTGGACCTGCCTTATGGGCAAAAGGCAACTCAAGGGTTGATATGTCATTGAAGATACCTATATATATGTAATTCGTCTCGCGATCCGTGATGTGTCACGATCGCTCAAAACCCGCACCCTCTTGAATATATTTTGCCAACAGAACACCGCCTCACATTAGCCGCAGATTAACTACTTGGTAATGTGGTTAATGATGATAATGATTGGAAAAAATTGCAATCTTAGAGCATATATCTTGAACTGGCTGGGACGATAATTCTACCCTTATTGTTCTGGCTCTAAAAGTATCATAACCTACTTTCCCAAAAAGTTTATATCCGATTTATGAAACTTGTTTAACTAGCCGGCCAAAATTCCACCTAAATCTCCTGGGAGGGGATTGACTCCGTAACAATACCAAAATGCCCGGCCCCATGGTAACAAGCCTGGGGGAGCGATCGCTTTTTTGGCATTCAAAGAAACGGGGTTTTAGCGATCGCTTAGGACGCAACTTATGAGTCGGTTATTAGCGCAAGTGTTACAGTGAATTTTGGATTCCCCCAGGTAGGTGCGATCGCTCTGGGTAGGTTGGGTGGAGTGCAACGGAACCCAACAGCGGGTATATGTTTCCCACAGGGTGTTGGGTTCCCCCAA
>NZ_JBIMLI010000011.1:37761-38940 GCF_051859755.1 Limnospira sp. | reverse complement strand
TCACCCAACCTACACCAACCTACACCAACCTACTTTGGCTAAGATGTAGATAAAAAACCGGGTTTCTCAGGGATAGGAAAGTTTATGAATATTAAATTAGCTCTGGGTAGGTTGGGTGGAGTGCAACGGAACCCAACAGCGGGTATATGTTTCCCACAGGGTGTTGGGTTCCCCCAAGGAGGTTCTCAGAAACCCGGTTTTTTGAAAAAACCGGGTTTCTTGGCCTTGGAAAGGGGTATATGTTGACCCACGGGGTGTTGGGTTTCGCTATGCTTCACCCAACCTACACCAACCTACACCAACCTACTTTGGCTAAGATGTAGATAAAAAACCGGGTTTCTCAGGGATAGGAGAGTTTATGAATATTAAATTAGTGGAATCTTTAGCCCTAGTGGTTCAATCGCTTTCCCCAGAAGAGCGATCGCTTTTAGAGGAGAAGCTGAAAGCACGCCAGCAGGAAACCTCAGCGGCGGGGAAAGATCGTCCTTTTTATGAAACGGCGACTCCAGAAGAAAGGGCGAAAGCGTTTCGGGAATGGGCAGCGAGTCACCCGCGCAACCAGCCCTCTTTATCCGATGAAGCGATTAGCCGAGAAAGCATTTATGGAGAAAGGGGTTAATGTCATTTTTGATTGATACTAATATTCTGTTGCGGAGTGCAGACGCTAATCATTCCATGTACGCCGATGCAGTAACAGCGACAAATATTCTGCTTGCACAAGGGGGAGATGTTTGTATCATTCCCCAAAATTTAATCGAGTTTTGGAATGTTTACACCCGCCCTGTAGATAAGAATGGTTTAGGACATACCCCAACGGAAGCGGCTGCTGAAGTCAATCGATTAAAAGGGCTTTTTTTGCTATTACCGGATAGGTTAGCCATTTATTCGGAGTGGGAAAGGTTGGTGCTGACTTATGGGGTGAGGGGAGTTAATGTCCATGATGCGCGGTTGGTGGCAGCAATGCTGATACATGGATTGACTCATATTCTGACTTTTAATATCAGGGATTTTGCCCGCTATGGGGAAGTGATGGCAGTGCATCCGATGGATGTGCGATCGTAAATTTTGGGCAGCAAAAGAAAGGGGGTTTAGGGCGATCGCTTTGGTATCTTACAGCCTGTTCAGAAATCATATTATCACCTCTCCAAGTCCCTCTCCCTCTGTGGGAGCCAGATTTAG
>NZ_JBIMLI010000011.1:0-37662 GCF_051859755.1 Limnospira sp. | reverse complement strand
GGGCGATCGCTTTGGTATCTTACAGCCTGTTCAGAAATCATATTATCACCTCTCCAAGTCCCTCTCCCTCTGTGGGAGCCAGATTTAGGGCGATCGCTTTGGTATCTTACAGCCTGTTCAGAAATCATATTATCACCTCTCCAAGTCCCTCTCCCTTTGTGGGAGAGGGATTTAGGGTGAGGGGCAATGTATTAAGCGACTGGTAAACAAGCTGTACCTAAGATGTAGATAAGATACCCGGTTTCTCAGAGTTGATTAACCTTTTCTCCAGCGGACGATCGCCCGATTTGATTCACCAATCCACAGGACGAGGGAGGTTCCGCCTATAATCCATAACCAGTCTGTCAGACACAGGGGAACAGTTCGGAAAATGCTGCCGCCAAATTGAACAATCAGAATTTGTCCGATGAAAATGACTCCGGCGATCGCCAAAAAACTAGGATTTTGCCAGAGTTGGGATAAGACCGAATCCTTGGAACCGAAGCATTTGGCATTAAATAAATTCCAGAATTGCAGCATCACAAAACTGGTGAAAAATAGTGAGAGTTCATAGGCTGTTACCTGATGATCAGATTGGATATACAGTAGAAAACCGACCAGAATCACTAAAAATACTGCCCCCACAGTAAAGATTGACGACGACATGGCTGGGGAGATAATAAAGTCTTCCGGGTTTCTGGGTGGTACTTCCATCACCCTTTCGGTCGGGGGTTCTGTGGCTAAGGCGAGGGCGGCGAAGGTATCCATAATTAGGTTTACCCACAAAAGCTGAATTACGGTAAAGGGTAGGTTAATGCCGATAAAAGGTCCTAACAGCGCAATAATGCAGGCGACCACATTAATTGTGAGTTGAAACAAGATGAATTTTTGGATGTTTTGATAGAGCGATCGCCCCCATAAAACTGCCTGTTTGACACTCCGAAAAGAGTCATCTAACAGGATAATATCGCTGGCTTCTTTGGCCACAAAAGTGCCGCTACCCATGGCTAAACCGACTTGGGCTTGATTGAGAGCCGCCGCATCATTGGTTCCGTCTCCGGTAACGGCTACCACCTCTCCTTGAGCCTGTAATAGCTGGACGATGCGCTGTTTATCTTGAGGACGAGCGCGACCTATTACCCGCACTTTTTTGAGGGTTTTGCTGGCGAGTTCATCATCCATGTCTCGGAGTTGGCTTCCGGTAATATAAGCCTCGCTGGTGTCGTTTTCATCGATAATCCCAATTTGACTACCAATTTGGGCGGCGGTTAGCAGACTATCGCCGGTAATCATTTTAATATCAATTCCGGCTTGGCGACATTGGCGGACGGCTTCGGTAACTTCTGGACGTACCGGATCGGCGATCGCCACAAATCCTAACCATACTACATCTTGGCGATCGTCTACATTCAAATCATCCCCTTCGAGTTGGGGTTGAGGGATATAAGCAAATCCCAGGGTTCGCATTCCTCCCGCATCGCAGTTTTTTAACTCCTGAGAAATCAATCTTCTGGTTTCTGGGGTGAGGGTAATTACGCCCTTTTCCGACAAATAGGAGGAACAATGACCTAGGACAATATCGGGAGCGCCTTTGATGTGCATTATCTCCTGATTATTGATAGCTGATATTCCCAGGGTCGCCATATATTTGCGATCGGGGGTAAAAGCTAGTTGTTGTTTAATCTCAAACCTATTGCGTTCGGAGAGATAATCAATCTGATTTTGTTCTAACCATAACAACAGCGCCGCCTCCGTGGGATTCCCGATCGCCTTAGATTTTTGGTTCTCATGTTGTTCTAAGTTGGCGGTACTGTTGGCGGCTATGGCTTCGGTTAATAAATCACTGGGAATATCGTGGCTGAAACTGGGGAAATTTATCTCTTGTACCTGCATTTTATTCATGGTTAAAGTTCCGGTTTTATCAGAACAAATAACCGTAGCCGCGCCAATGGTTTCGCAGGCGTGCATCCTTCGCACGAGGTTATTTTGTTTGGTCATTTTCCTCATGCTATAGGCGAGGCTGAGGGTGACACTTAGCGCCAGACCTTCCGGGACAGCGACCACAATCACCGCCACCGCAATCATAAAGTAGGTGACAAACTCAGTGGCGGCTGATGCGGGAATCCAATCACTAACATTATCGGGAATAAAATTGCCTCCATAACCGATCGCAATTCCCACCCCAAAAACTAACAAACCTATTAAAGTTGATTTCACCCAGCCAATGGCGTGATCATCTTCTAACCATTCTGGCACAGTCGCCTCATAACCTGAGATTTCTAAACCATCATAAACAATGGGTAACCATACCCTAACTAGGGTAATGATTAAACTGGTAGCAGCTAGGGCGACTATATACCACTGTCCTAGACTCAGGTTAAGGTTTCCGGTGAGGATACCGCGCACCACTAAGGCTATATCAATTAAAACGGCAATGGCTAACCCTAGGACTCCAATTAAGCGACTGAGGCGGTCTAATTGCTGTTTTAGGGGGGTGTCTATATTGGTGATTTCGCACACTAATTGCGCGGTTTGACCGATTTCTGTACTATCGCCAACAGCGGTCACTTCAAAGGTGCCATGACCGTCTGTAACTACTGTTCCTCGTAATAAGCGATCGGGAGGATAGGCGCTATCTGGAAGTTCGCCACTGGCTTCTAATTGTGATGTTCCTAACTTTTTGACGGCTTCCGATTCTCCGGTTAAGCTGGCTTCATTTACCCGCAGCGAAACCGATTCAATTAATTGACCATCGGCGGGGATTTCGTCCCCCAATTCGATGATCACAATATCACCGACTACTATATCTTTTTTGGGAATGGTGGTAAAACTATGATCTCGGATTACTTTGATGGGGACTTCATCATTCATCCGGTTGAGAATATCAAATTCTTGATTGGCTTTATACTCGTTTAAGAAAGCTAGGGTAGTGGCTAAGGCGATCGCTACAATAATACCAATTCCTTCTACATAATTGCCATTAACTATTCCTAAACTAATGGCGATCGCCGCCGCCATAATCAAAATCCGAATCACCGGATCATCAAACTTTCCCAAAAATTGCCGCCAAGCTGCTTCCCTTGGTGGGGGAGTCATGATATTACTTCCGTGAGTTTGGCGACTTGTCTCTACCTCTGGGGGAGTTAATCCTTTTAAGTGATGGATGTCTTGGCGCTGGTCCTGGGTTATGGTCATCGGCGAGGCTCCTATATTAGCATCTATACTGATAAAAATCAGATTGTGTTATTCTAAAATAAGCGTGTTATATTGGCATCAGCCTAGTCAAATATCGGCTTATGTCTTCCGCTTGGCACAAATGGGAACCCGATTAAATTGCGATCGTCTGTGAACTTCATCAGCTAAAATACTTAACTGATTACATATATTGACTCCGGCTTCAATTTTAACTATACCACTTTCCCCTCAGATTGGGGAACCATTTTCCCGGATTTTTAGTCTCAACCAGCCTGACCCACCGCGACAAAATCCACTCATTTTAACATAAATTAGTGAGACTTCGCAACTAGCCGCCTCCCTATCATTAAATGTATTCAAAATAAAGCATATTACTGTGTAAATATCTCCTCAACAATGCCGTTGGGGGTTCCCATCATGTATGGTATATTATCTACTTTGATTTTCTCGGAAGTATGACCTCACTTGACCCTAACCCGCCGCCTAAAAATCTGAATAATGAGTTGGCGAAAGAACGCAACCGCGCCGCTTCGGAACGGACTTTAATGGCGTGGATTCGTACCTGTTTATCACTGATAGGCTTTGGCTTTGGTATTGACCAAATTGTGACGGTTATCTACGAAGAAACGGGGGATAATTACGTCAACCCTCTGCGTCTGTCTCGCTTCCTCGGTCTTTCGTTTATCGCCTTGGGAACTCTAGCACTAATAGCGGCTTCGATTGACCATCGCCAAGAACTAAAACGCATCTGTAGAGATGATTATTTATACACTCCTAGAATATCTCAAGCGCTGACTGTGGCTGTGATTTTGGCGATTTTAGGGGTGGTGGCATTCTTGGGAATTATGCTGGGTTCATAACCACTCTTTACCCTGAATTTGTGCTGATATAACTAAGGGCGAAGCCTGTGCATTTGTAGTTAGTTGGTTAACCACAACACTACAAATGCCGGCAGATTACAGATGTGTGGAACTTTAGGCTAGGCTGTACAGTAAACGCGGCACAATTTGAGCCACAAACTGAAGCAGGAAAATGGCAATAATGGGGGACAAGTCAATGCCACCCAAGGGGGGAATAAATGAACGGAAAATATTAAGATAAGGGTCAGTTAGTTGGCTAATAACCGATAAAGGACCATCGTATAAATTCACATTGGGGAACCAACTCAGCAGGATTCTAATAAAAATTAGAACCATGTAAATGTTCAGGAATTGTGCAACTGTATTAGCAAGTAGAAACAATGGTGAACTCATGCAATATCTCCGATAACTGGGAAATGGCTTATGGTGAGACCTCAAGGGTCTGGGAATAGTCAACTACCTAAAGTCTGGGCGGGTTCGACGGTTTCCCTGAGAGTGATTTAGTATGATTGACTTTTAACTGGGGTTTATGAAAGAGTAAACTCTAGCAGCTAATTATATCATACTTTGGGCGCTAGTTGATGCTAAATATCTTCGGCTGAGGGTGAGTCGTGAACCTCAGCAGAGATAGTCCCATTCACTCCCCCAAGTTGATGGCGTACATCATCGATCGCCTGATTGAGTTGAGAAATTTTGTCTTCTAGGTTCAAACGCGCTGTTTCCACATTTTCGGGGGTTAGGCGATCGCCTTTATTGCGGTTGCGCTTATTGTCTCCTAGGGAATTAGAGCTTTCGGAGTTATCCGCAGATAGTCGCGAGGAGAGGACAACCCCCAACACACCACCCACGATACCCCCTAAAGTAGCCCCTAATATCAGTCCGCTGGTAAAGCCTTCTCGATTAGCCATAGTTTTAGATTCACCTCATCATCAAAAATTCAAGTTCCAAAAGTGCGATCGCCCGCATCTCCCAACCCCGGAACAATAAAACCTCGCTCATCGAGACCCTGATCAATAATAGCCGTATAAACTTGTAGACTAGGATACTCTTGGCTAAGGGACTGTAAGGCTTGGGGGGCGGCTATCACGGAGATAATTCGCATCAACCCCGGATCAATACCGCGCTTGGTCAGTTCAGCCATAGTCGCCATAATGGTTCCCCCAGTAGCCAGCATCGGTTCACTAACGATTAACCGGGTTTGAGGGTCAAAGCTATCAGGAAGTTTATTGAGATAGCAACTCACCTGTAGGGTTTCCTCATCGCGGACCATTCCCAGGTGATACACCGACGTTAACGGCACCACGCTTTGGATACCTTCCATAAGGGCTAATCCCGCCCGCAGAATGGGTATAACCACCATCGGCGCTTCTGGGTTGATATAAGTAGCTGGACATTCACACAGGGGAGTTTGTACCGTAGTTTCCACCGTGGTGAACCAATCGCGAGTCGCTTCGTAGGTTAGCCACCGTCCCAGTTCCGTCATAGCGCTGCGGAATAGGGCCGGCGGAGTTGAGACATCACGGGCGATCGCCAACCAATGCTTAATTAGGGGATGGGGGGGGACGTAAACGCGCAGTTGCAGAGTCATTAGGGGGATAGTCAACCAAATTCGGCTTTTCCCTTCCATCATACTCCCCCAGCTACCCAGTCAGACTACCCCCGCATAGTTTTAAGAAATGTTACAAACTTATTGACAATTATTTTTAACAAGTCTAAAGTAGATTCTCAGTGTTCTCCTCTCAAATCAAAGGATCGGCAGACGGGGGCGGTTGATGAAAAAACCGTTCCCGCATTTCTTGTGAAAATGGCTGTGGGAGAGGCATTATCATGATTTTGCCCCCAGAAATGTCGCTTGTGAACGTTATACAAGCATGGTGAGGCGTTACACTGTAGAGTCAGGAAATTCTGGAAGAGAGTTGATCCGATGCCTGTTATTACCCACCAGTCCTTTGCTGATGAACCCCGACCGACTCAAAACTTTGATGTAATTGTCATCGGTTCCGGTATTGGAGGCTTAGTCACTGCCACCCAACTGGCAGCCAAAGGCGCGAATGTACTTGTCCTAGAAAGTTACATCATCCCCGGTGGTAGTTCTGGTTACTTTGAGCGAGAGGGATATCGATTTGATGTCGGAGCATCAATGATTTTTGGATTTGGTGACCAAGGCACAACTAACCTGCTCACCCGGGCTCTAGAAGCTGTTAACGTCAAATTAGAAACTATCCCCGACCCAGTTCAAATTCACTACCACCTACCTGGGGAACTCCAAGTTAGGGTTCACCGAGATTATGAGAAATTTTTGCAAGAACTAGGGGAAAAGTTCCCCGACGAACGAGACGGAATTCGTAAGTTTTATGACGAATGTTGGCAGGTGTTTAACTGCTTGAACGCCATGGAACTCCTGTCCCTGGAGGAACCCCGTTATCTGATGCGGGTTTTCTTCCAAAACCCAGGCGCTTGTCTGGGACTGGTCCAATACCTACCCAAAAATGTGGGCGAAGTCGCTAAACGACACATCAGCAACCCGGAATTACTCAAATTTATTGATATTGAGTGTTACTGCTGGTCTGTGGTTCCCGCTGACTTAACTCCCATGATTAACGCTGGGATGGTCTTTTCTGACCGCCACTACGGTGGGATCAACTACCCCAAGGGGGGAGTAGGTCAAATCGCCCAAAAACTGGCTGAAGGCTTACAGAAAGCCGGAGGAACGATTAAATACAAAGCCAGGGTGAAACAGATTTTAATTGAAAATGGGCAAGCTGTGGGGGTCGAACTCACTAACGGTACAGTTTACCGCGCTCGCCGTATAGTTTCCAATGCTACCCGCTGGGATACCTTTGGGAAACTAATCCCTGAAACAATGATGCCGCCTTCTGAGCGAAAATGGCGCAAACGCTATCAGAAATCGCCGAGTTTTCTCAGCTTACATTTGGGGGTAGAAGCCTCGGTTTTAACACCAGAAACCGACTGTCACCACATCATAGTTCAAGATTGGCAAAAAATGGAGGAGCCAGAAGGGACGATTTTTGTCTCGATTCCGACCCTCCTTGACCAGGATTTGGCCCCGCAAGGCTATCATATCATCCATGCTTTTACCCCGAGTTGGATTGATAATTGGGAAGATTTACCACCCACAGAATATGAACAAAAAAAAGAGGAGGCAGCCTGGGGAATTGTAGACCGTCTCGAAAAGATTTTTCCCGGTTTAGATGCGGGTTTGGATTATATGGAAGTGGGAACAGCGCGATCGCACCGTCGTTTTCTTAACCGGGATGACGGAACCTATGGACCTATTCCTAGCCGCCAACTGCGGGGACTCCTAGGAATGCCTTTTAACCGCACTGCTATTCCCGGTCTGTATTGTGTCGGAGATAGCACCTTTCCTGGTCAGGGATTAAATGCTGTCGCCTTTTCTGGGTTCGCCTGTGCCCACCGCATTGCCGTAGATTTAAAGTTAGGCTAAAACCCCAATTTAATTCGATAATTTAGTGGGAGGAAATCGCTCCCCTCCCCTATTTTCACCTGCTGATATTACTAAAAATTCCAAATTTATGCAAGTCTGTATTGTTACGGGTGGCAACTCCGGTGTCGGGTTAATGACATCCGTGGGTTTGGCTAAATTAGGCTATCATGTCTTTATTGCTTGTCGTTCCCACAGCAAAGCCACCAAAGCCATTGCTTATATCTCTCAAAAAACTGGCAACCCTAACATCGAATATTTGCCCTTAAATCTGGCTTCTCTGGAGTCAGTTCGTCAATGTGTTGAACTGTTTTTAGCCAAAAACTTACCCCTAAATATTTTAATCAATAACGCCGGAATATTCAACGGTCACGGTGTCACCCCAGAAGGATTTGAGTTGATTTGGGGAACTAACTATTTGGGACATTTTTTGCTGACTTACTTACTCTGGGATAAATTACAAGAATCTGCCCCTAGTCGAGTGGTTATGGTATCTTCAGATCTCGCCTTAAAACCCACGACAATTAAATGGGATCTATTTGTAAAATCTACCCCCTTCAACTTTATCGAATTATATAATCAATCTAAACTCTGTTTATTACTGTTAACCAGACAACTTTATCAACAATCAAGCCATGTCACTGTTAATGCTGTGCATCCCGGTTTTGTCCAATCTAATATTACCATCGGTCATCGTTTGAGTAAGTTTTTTGGTATCGGAATTAGCCCCAAAAAAGGCTGTTATAGTAGCTTATTCTGTGCTACTTCTCCCGACTGTGAATTAATCACAGGTAAGTTTTTTGACCCTAAAGGGAAGGAAATTCCTTTGCCTCCCTTGGCTTTAAATAATCAGTTATGTCAACAATTGTGGGAACAAAGTTTAGACTGGACTGGTGGTAATAAACCTGTGGGAACCCAGATAATTAATTATGATGGTACTGATGAAGTTTGGGGACCCTATAGCTTAAATTTAACCCCGGAGGAAATCGCTACAATTCGCCAACATATTTTTAAGGAAGTCTTACCTAAGCCACCGATTAAAGTTTTATTGATATCGGCACTAACTGCCTTATTTAAACTACAATTTGGCTCAATTATGTTGCTGTTCGTGCAATGTTATAAACGACAGTTTTACATGGAAAGACATTTAGATTCCCCGCAATTATTGCAGTTGTGTAAAGATGAAAACTTGTTGGCGATTATCAGAAAACATTTAGGGGATAATCTGCGGCTATGGCGTTCGGAATTATGGGTTAATTATCCCTCCCGTCAATTAATCCCATTTTGGCATAGAGATATTTACCCAAAATTATTGTCTGGGGAAGGCAAAACTATTAATATCTATATTGCTTTAACAGAAGTGACCGCCAGAAATGGCTTTGAATATATCCCCAAAACTGAGGCAGAAAATTGTCCCCGGCAAATTACTGACCCTTTCAGCGGTAATCATTTCTACAAGGTTCCTAATTCCGTGAAAAACCAAGTGATTCCGGTGGTTTTGCAGGCGGGAGAATTTGTTTTATTTACTGACCAAGTTATCCATCGTTCGGTTTACAATAGCAGTGGGAAGGTGCGTCTGTCTTTGACTTTAAGAGTTGCCCAAGATACTGTCAAAATTTTGCCGGGATATAGCCCAATTTATGATCAGCCACTATCTTTGTCTAATTAAGGCGATCGCTCTGGGTCTGGTTACGAATCCTATATTAATTGGCTTTTTTCCACCCACTTCCCATAATTCCGAGCAAGCCAGAGATAGTTCCAGCCCCACGCCAGATGGACAGTAAAGCCCTGTTCACGGCATATTGACCCTGTAACAAAGCGATCGGAATAGATACTAAGCCAATCATAATTAAAACACATCCTTTGAGAAAACGGATACCTTGAAGATAAAGAGAAGGATACAACTCTCTTTCAAATAAGCTTCTCGAGCTCCATCCCCAGTAACTTCGCTCTAACAACCACATCAAACTCATTCGAGATTCAGGAATCCGCTCACGCACAATGGCTTCATCAGCCCACACTATTTTTGCCCCTTGCTTATAAAGTCGCATAAATAAATGTGTGTCCTCTGAACCTTGCATGGCCAAACGTTCATCAAAAACTGTTTCTAGTTGCTTTACAAGTTGGCTGCGAACCAAAACATTACCTGTATAAGCAACATCCATAACCGATCCAGTTGGATAGCGCCTCGGCTCTAAAAATTGACCTTTTTCAATCCAATCAGGTACGTCAACACTATTCTCAAAGTAAGGGATAACTGGTCCTGTTACCACATCTGCTTCATATTTTTCCTGAACAATTAAAAGATTTTCTAACCAGTTTTCATCAGCCATCTCATCATCATCAATAATAGCAATAAAATCTGCCAGATCAGATGAGTTGATAATCGTTCGGTTACGAGCATAAGAAACTCCCGTTTGAGTTTCGATATCATAGCGTAAAGGGTACTTAAAACTAGGAGCGACTTCATCAATAATAATTTGGGCAGAACCCGAAGCATCATTATCAACAATGACAATCTCTATTTCGGGTTCATTAATTTGATGAAAAGTGAGCTTTTCTAAACTGTTTAGCAATCTCTTTAAATCATCCGATCGCTTATAGGTGGCTACGCAAATTGATATAAACATATTTTTACCTCATTAAAACTCGAGTCTAATTACTTGAACCATCAAAGTTTAACATTAAATTGGGAGGGAATCAATTAAATGAGATGAAATCTTATTTAATTAATGATTGATTCTTGGTTTTTTATTGATAATTTTAACCATCAAACAAAAATCAAAATCATTAATGTTGATAGTATTGATTAATCGTTCTCAATAAGACCATCTCCATTTGATCAATCATAACTTTAGGACTAAAATTATCCAGTACATGATCACGACAACGCTGGTCAAGTTCCGGGTCATCATCTCGCCAATTAGCAACCTGGTTAAGAACTTCTGCTAATTGTTCAGGAGAACCAGGTTCAACCAGATAACGGCTTAATTCACCTGTCATCATTTCAGGTATTCCCGCGACTCTACTACCGACAACAGGCGTACCAGTTGATAAAGATTCTAAAACCACCCTCGGACAAGGATCAGGCCAAATACTAGGAACAATCGTAACATCACTAACCCGATCAAGATCCGGTGTATTGGGAACATGACCCATAAACTGGACTAATTCTTTAATCCCTAGTTCATCCACCATATCTTTTAAAAATTTAAGATAGTTAATACGCGCTTCTGGTGAATCTTTTTTAGGTTCCAAAATAACATTTCCAGCAATTAATAAACAAATATCTGGTTGATGATTGGCCAGTAATGCAAAGGCTTTAATCAGGACTTCTATTCCTTTATTAGGGTTGAGTCTCCCCAGACACGAAAAAACTCGCCTGTTTCCTAAGATCTTGAAATCACGACGGAGGGATAATTGCTGATGATTATCAACGGAGTGGGGACTAAATTTTGGCGGGTCAATACCATTATAAACCACATCAATTTTCTGATGATCAATACCACAAAAATCAACCCATCTGTCTTTAGTTGCTTGAGAAACAGCTATAAATTTATCCACCCCTGACAATCCGGGTCGCCACTTGAATCTCAAAGAGTTTCCTGGTAGTTGCAAATAAGAGAGTAAAGGAATTTTTTTGATAGTTGATAAGCCATAGCCCCAAAATACAGAACTAAACTCATTAGACAAAATCATGGAATCTAAAGTTGTTTTGATTGGAGAAATATCATTAAAAAAATCCACAGCAAATTTGACCATATCAAAGGGATTTTTGCGGTTAGCTTGGTAGCGTTTGACCGGAATTAAATCTTGGCAGAATTGGCCATAGGTTTGTAGGAGGTCTCCTTCTTTGGTGTAAACCAAACTAACCTGATGTCCACGATTAGCCAGGCTTTGACAAATTTCCAGTAGATTTAACTCTTGACCGCCAAGAGTTGATGAGGGTTCATTTTCTAAAGCAATTAAGTGCATAGATGATGATTTTAAAGTCATTTTTTGATATACCAAATATGTGGTAGTTAACTAATACAGTTTATTGGAAAAAATTGACTGAATATAAACGATGAATTTACTTTTAGTCTGAGTCACCATTATTTCGCACCAATTAAATATCCCACCAATCAAATAACTCGGGCTTTAGATAATCTAAAGTCTTCTTTAATTTTAATTTGATTAACCTTAGAAAACTTACCAATGGCTTGATCAATACAACTTTATCTAAAGAACTGCTGATCATCCTAGGACTAATATCACTGGGGCTACTCCGTTGCCACCCAAGAGACGGACATACAATTAAAGATACAATTTCAGGATTTTGCTTTCGGAATAGATAATATGCCGTATCAATATAGGCTCCATCCAGGTCATCAAAATTAGGATCTTTTTCAAAAAAACAAGTTTGAAAACGTTTTTTCAACAGTTCTTCTAAAAATAATATCAAAGAATCATAAGCTGTATGATTAACAGCATAAAAATGTGTACCTAATGTTGGATAATTAGCTTTTTTTAAGTGAGTCCAAGTTGTTGATATATCGGGGTCGTAAAAATTATAATAGTCTGATAGCTTTAATTTATTATAAGCCAAATATCCTAGAAATAATAGATCCCAATTTACTTGACTAAGTTCATCAAGTAATTGTGTTTGTACAGAACAAAATCTACTAGAAATTGCTAGATCATCTTCCATGACTAATATATGACTAAGTTTGTCTGTTTTAGCAATTTTAATAATTTCTAAATGACTAAGGTAACATCCTAACACACCAATGCTCGGAAAAGCTAATTTTTCGGTGGGCTTGATGGCTGGAAAAATTTTGACTTTTTCAGAATTAAAATTTAATCCTATACTCTTGATTTCTTTCTCCATTTCACGTCTTCTATCAACCCTTTCAGGTAAGTTGATCACATAAATTTTGTCAAAAAAATCTGATATGTTCATATTTCGTTCTCTTTTGAATTTCATCAACATACTACATCATTTTCATGTTAATGTCAATCAAATTTTGCTCAATAACAGCTAACTAAGGTAGTTAATCAATTAAGTTGCAAGCGCTACCATTGTTGCCACATTATGATACTTATCAATACGCACCAGCTTATTATCAAACAATAAGTTAACTAGAATTTTTTAAATTTTTATAATTCAGTCGCCAGAGTAAACCCCAGTAGCACAGGAGAATCAAAGAATCTGTAGTTAAGGTAGCCCAAGCTGCACCCCTCCATGAAAATATGGGAATTAAAAAATAATTTAAACTAATATTAATTAAAGCTGCCATAATTTGAACCAATCCCCGTAACTTTTGATATCCAGAGCCGGTAAGAGTATCTGCTGCAATTAATTGCATACCAATAATTAGTGGCATGGGAGCTAACCAGTATAATACTGGCACTGAATCTATATAGCTTTCTCCCAAAATATAAGGTATAAATGGCGCAAAAAATATACAACCAATAACAAAAAAAATACCATATGTGGAGATAACCGGAATCAAACGTTTGGCAAATTTAAAAGCATTACTAATACCCAAAGCACCTTCTTCAAAAAATCTGGTGTATGTGGAACTAAATATTACTAAAATTGGTATATAGCCAACTTCTATCAATCGATAAGCAGCAGAATAGATACCAGTTACACTTAGAGTTGAAAGACTGCTTAACATTGTTCTATCAATACTGGAATTTATATTAGCAGCAGATCTGTCTAGAGAAAAGTATATACCTTGGAAAATATTGTGCTTTATCTGGGATAATTCTAATTGAGGAAAACCCAGATTCAAACAAACAAAAAAGAACGAAAAAACTGCCGTTATCATCGTCCCCAAAACATATAAAAAAGACCAATTTATAGCATTAGGTTTATCAAACAATATAA
This sequence comes from Limnospira sp., assembly GCF_051859755.1. NCBI lineage: Bacteria > Bacillati > Cyanobacteriota > Cyanophyceae > Oscillatoriales > Sirenicapillariaceae > Limnospira > Limnospira sp. The sequence continues at coordinate 24,290 of NZ_JBIMLI010000011.1, read as the reverse complement.
CCAAAGCTATAGCAGATAAAACTTTGAAAAAGTTATAAAAAATATGTAATTGAGCAGTGTTTTTATGCCGATTAACCCCCAAAAAAGCTCCACAACATAGATTCCAAATAGACAATCCTAAAATATCAGAAACAAGTATAGATACAATCAGGACGTTAGGAATAAATTTTGGCAAAATGGATTTGCCTATTAAAAATGATAAACAAATGACGACTAAACTACAAAAAAAAGTTGTTAAAATAGCATCACCCCAGTATTTTTTAAATAAAATTTTATTTCTTGAAACATTTCTGATTAAAATATCTGCACTACCTAATGTTCCAAATGGAACAGCGATCGAGGCTAGTGCTGTTACTCCCATGAACATACCAAAATTTTCAGAACCCAGATATCTAGCAATCAATATAAAGTATGTAGCTTGCATAAAAATACTTATAACTTTACCCAAAAACATCCATAAAGTATTTTGGACTAATGACTTTTGTGTGATTTTCTTAATTCGTTCTTGCAAATTAGTAAAATATGACATACATTTTTACCTGATTTATGTCTGGAACAGCTACTCAAATTATTTGAACTCTATACTAACTTGATTTTGGTGCATAAACTGCTAATAAATCTTCAGTACCAGAGGAACGTTGAAAGGCTTGATCTAGAGAATAGGTAGGCTGCCAGTTCAAAATCTGTTTAGCCTTCTGATTAGTATACCGCAGTGGCTTAAAACGAGCCTGAAGTTTGGCGGGTACTAAAATACCTGGTAAACGAGCTTTACTCTCAATAAATAGACGGTTAAACAGCCAAGCCATATTGGCAATTAATCCCATAAAAAACCAGTTGATAAAATATATTTTCGGGACTTTATCCATGGTTTCTATGAGTTTTTTGGCATAGACATTTTGAGTAGGTAAATTGTCATCGACAATATTTAAGGTTTGTCCACAGGCTGCTTCTGTCTCGGCGGCAATAACAATGGCTTCTGCACAGTTTTCTACATAGGTTAAAGGCATAATTGCATTACCCCCTATTCTTAACCAGGCACTATCCCCTATTTCAGCGCCTAAGCAAGCATTCCAAAGATAATCTCGACCGTAAATCATCCCCGGACGAATAATAGAAACTTGTCCACCATATCGCTCAAAATCTCGATAAAGTTGTTCTTGAATTAGCTTGGTTTGAGCGTATTCGTCACGATTTAAGGGGTCAGCTTCGATGGGAGAATCTTCGTCTAAAATTTGATGCGATCGCATTTTGACATAATCATAAACTGAAAAGCTACTAATGGCTATGAGCTTAGAAATCCCGGTTTTTTTCATAGCAATTAACATATTTTCGGTGGCTATGACTGTGCCAGCAAATTGGGTGTAAAAATCCCCAGACTTAGAGGCGGCTAAATGAATGACAGCATCCACAGATTGCAGACTTTCTACCAAGCCTGATGATTGCCTTAAATCTAGGCGGACAATTGCCAAATTAGGATGATTAAACCAAGAGAATTTAGTCTCATCAGTTTGGGGACGAAGTACGGCTTTTACTTGGTGTCCCCGTCCCAAGGCTTCCGCCACAATATACTGTCCTAAAAATCCAGATGCGCCAGTGATAAACAATTTCATAGATGATTCTCCTCCGCAATTAATGCGTTAACTAAACGACTGGTTTTATCCATATCTTCAAAGCTAATTGGTAGCGGTTTATCTTCTTGTAAGGCTTGATAAGTCTGCTCTAATAAACTATGTAAACCTTCATATGGAGTCTTTTGTAAGAGTTTCCGACGAAAGTTAGTAAAGCTGGCATTCATGAAAGTCCAACCATTAGCAAACTGATTAGCCAAAGGAGAAAACTGCTTACCAACAGCACGAGGGACTACACAGCGAACAAATGGTTGAAATAAATCAACTTCTGCATAACCCAAGGAACCGCGAACTGTGACGGAAAAACAGTCGGGTTGAGTGTAAGCACTAAACCGTATGCGAGTATGTTGATGACCGGAAAAAATCAGTGCATCTAAATCATCATACTTAAATAAATTACCACCACCATGATTATTCCATCCGGCTTTGACGTAATCAAAAGTTGGCATAAATAATAAGGCAAGATAACACAAGTGGGTAATAAAGTCATGAATCACACCCCCCGGAAGTTTATGGACTGGACTGGGTAGATTTTCGTCTGCGTATCGTCCACCACTACGGATATCTAATGCCATGCGGACTTCTACTTCGCCGATGGTTCCTAGGGTTCCATCTTCCACTAGCTTTTGCAGTGCTAGAATTGGCTGATTGAAGCGATAATTTTGATTTTCGATTAAATGGCGATCGCATTTTTGAGCAAAATCCCATAGTTCTTTAAACTCATCATAAGTGGGAGTGATTGGCTTTTCACAAATCACATGAGCCCCGGCACTCAGACAATCCATAGACATTTTTTTATGGATTTGAGGCGGTGTCAAAATATGCACAACATCCGGCTTGGCTTGCTCCAGCATTTGATGATAATCTGTATAAGCAGCTTCAGCACCGAATCTTTGAACGGCATAGTTAGCAGCAGCCTGGGAAATATCACAAACTCCCACCAAATGAGCCCTTTCCGAGTTAGACAAAAAACTGAGATGTTCTTTAGAAATCAACCCGGTACCAATAACGGCTGCTTTTAACTTGGGTTGTTGATTGTCTTTATCCATTACAATTAGTTTCATCATATAAAAATAGTTGAAAGCCTTGAAATTGTGCTATAAAAAGCCTCAAAAAACGTTGGCTTGATTGTTACACTAATTCATGTTTTCCAGTAATTTTTGATAGCGTTTAATCGGAATACCAGCTTTGGCTGAAATCATAACCGTTACATAATCAGGCTCAATTTCAGATAAAAAATCCTTGATTTGTTGTTCTGATAAATTTTCTGTACCAAAATAGCGTAAACCGGGGTATGTTTCATCAATATAATGATTGGCTTCATGGTCTATAATATAATCACAAAACATTCCATAGAGGATATACTCAGATAAATTCCAAGTATTAGATATGGTTTCCACCCAAGAACGTCTAGACACTTTTTCTAGGTGTTCATATAATTTTAAAACATTATCCTTTTTCCAGGTAATCAAGTCACCAATATAATTAGGAGCCGGAAAATCAACCATAGGGGTAATCAGTAATTTACTAGCAGTTTCATACCAACTATAATGAGACTCCCAAGAGCGAGGAATTGAATTAGGCTCTCGATAAAAGCGAATTTTTCCATCTTTAACAAATCGTTCTTGTGGATTTAAAGGACGCACAAAGGCAACATCTGAATCCACAAACATCAAAATATCTTCAGACACAAATTGTGCCGCTGACAGCTTAATAATTTGCTGAAGCAGCCAGTTACGAATGGGAAGACTTTTAAAGCTAAACCAACCATTTTTGACAAAAGGTATCCTTTTGATCCATCCAGGAATCACCTCTTCAACAACTAAAATTTCTGTGCGATTATTTGGGAGTGACTTAAATATTGATAAATCTTTTCGATCAACAATAATATAATGCTTTGTTGACGAAGGTATGAACTTATCAACTGTAGAACACAAAAATTGGCATCTCTCAAAGTCCGGTGCATAACTCGGTGTAACCAAACAAAAGCTGTATTCTGATCCAGAGGGTTGAGACGTGATGTTCATAATTTTAATTGGTATTTAAATTAATTCAAATTGGGGAGTAGTTTTGATCATCTTGAGCCATCAAATTCAGGATGAGATGGTTTGGGTTTTTCCATAGGTTCCATAATTGAAATGGATAGGGCTGTATATAATACCCAAAATATACTGTTTTGAGAAATTATACCTCCTTCAGTTGCATTAGTTAAGACTAAATAAGTCAGAAATATTAAGGGCCATAAATATTCTATTCCGACACTAAATCTTGCGATAAAAACCGACCTTAACAAGTTAATTCCAAACCCCGAAAAGTAAGTAACAACGCCTAATAAGCCTATGTCTAACCACATATCGAGTATTCCATTATGGGAATAAGGAACCGGCCACCTTGCAGCTCTAATAATATAAGCTGAGGCACTATCTAATCCCTGCCAAAATGCCGTATAACCATATCCTAAATAGGGGCGCTTGTCAATCATCTCTCTAGCCCACACCCACAGTTCTGTGCGACCAGTAAGGGTTGGATCTTTGCCAATTAATCCTAATAATTCATCGGCCATCTCTGTATAGATATAAAATATAGTAGCGCCCAAAGTGACAAGGGCTAGAAATGAAGGAATCAGTAAAATATACCGAAATCGCAGCACCCGATAGGCTATGACACTGGTCAATAAAATTGTAAAGTTAATTAGGGAACTTGATGATTTTGCCATGACTAATAGCAAACAAGCAATAGCGATCGCCATGTAAGCCATCCAGCGCTTTGCCTGGTCAAAAAGACCGGGTGATAATATTAATACTATACCACCTAATGTCATGGCTCTTCCTAAAAGATTTTTATGGTTATATATGCCTCGCCAAGCCCCATAGTGAACGGCTTGTTCGATGCCATAACGAGGTAAAGCGATCGCCAAAACCACGCTAAGGACGGCAATAATTCCATAGGAAATAGCCAAAAGTTTAAGTTGTTCTCTGATGGTATAACGACTACCTAAGTAAACACCAAACAGTGTAGTCCCTATTAAGCCAATACAACTTCTGAGGGTACGAGCCGGAAAATCTGACCAAAAATAGGAGGCGATCGCAATCAAAATCATCACCCAGATAACCGGACCTCTTTTAACAGAAATTAAGCACTTTTTCCACCGTAGCAATAGTAAAGCTACCGAAACCAAATAAGTCAGCAGAAACACCAGCACATTTAATCGAAAATCAAAGGAATTGATATCTGTACCATCACCCTCGCTTGCGCCGCCAGATAAAATCAGAGGCAACCAGTTAGCGCTATAATGAATAATCGCAAAAACCGTAAAACTAGATTCCAAATATTTTAAGTATTTGTCCATTAAAATATTGATGTTTTTGGTCTAAATCTACACCCGTTAACCTGTTGTGCATCATAGCATTTTTATCAGTGAAACCAAGAGAGAAATGTAAAAATTAATGTAGATTATGTAAAGTTTTGGTAAAGTTGTTGCTGTCAGGGAGTCTCCAGGCTTAATTAACCTGGTATAGGGATAGTTTGATATCTAAGAAGAACTCCTAGAAGATATTTTCGGGGGTGCGGAGCGATCGCGCCGATGGGATTTTTGGAGAGGGAAATAGCGTTGAGCATGATAGAAATACTTAGTGGACTCATTCTTGCTAATCCCATTGATCACCGTCCCCAAGATCCGCTGACCCGATCGCCCTAATATTTCCTTAGCGGCTTTAGCGCTATCGCGGTCAAGAATTCGGGGTCTAGCGACCATTAACACCCCACTAGCCATATTAGCTAAAGTTAAAGCATCGGCGGCTAATAACAATGGTGGTGTATCAATAATTACAAAATCATACTCCTCCGAAAAATTCCGAATTAAGGAAGTCATGCGTCGAGAATCCAAAAGTGCTAACGGATTGGGTGGTGTCACCCCAGCGGTCAAAATATCGAGTTGGTCAATTCCCGGCTTCACGGCTTCGGAAAGAGTCGCCTCTTCCACGAGTACATCACTTAATCCCACCGCATTAGTTAAACCCCAGATATGATGTTGAATCGGTTGTCGCATATCCCCATCAATGAGTATCACCCGATGTCCAAGCTGGGCGATCGCCGCCGCCAAATTAGCGGAAACCGTTGATTTTCCCTCCTGTGGTACGGAACTGCTTACCACAATTACCCGCACTTTGCGATCGGAACCCAAAAACTTCAAATTAGCCTGAATCATCCGATAAATTTCGCTAATTAAGGAACCGGGTGTATCCACCACCGGAACCTGTACAGAAGAGCGATCGCCTCCCGTCAAATAGCGGTAAAAAGGCGGCGCTGCAAAAGAAGGAATAATACCCAACAAAGTATATCCAAATAAATCCCTAGTTTCCGCCACAGTCCTCAGAGATTTATCTCCCATTTCCATCAACAGCAATAAAGTAGTTGAGGCGACTAATCCCCCCATTACTCCCAAAGCCAACAACGGTACTTTTGCCGTTTTTCCCTCATCTGGAACGTTAGCCGTTTCGATAATTCTGGCATTATTGGTAATCTTATTGGCTGCCACTTGTGCTTCCTCAAGATTTTGTAGTAAAGTCCGATAAGTCAGACGAGCCACCTCAGCTTTGCGCTCAAGTTCCTGCTGTTGTTGTTCTAATTGTGGCAAGATCCTAGCTCTCCTTTCCAAACCATCACGCGCCTCATAGAGAGAGTCAAGCTGCTTAGTCAAATCCAGCCGCCGAATTTCCGCATTAACAAACTCTTCAATCTTGTTATTTTTGACATCCATAACCCTGAGCAACCCGCGAGAAAAGGGTCTGCTACTACCCAAATACACTTGAATTTCTCTTTGTAACAAATTCTCCAGATTATCTCGCTTTCCCTTTAAAGAAATAATCCGGGGATTTTCATCTCGAAAACGTCTTTGTTCCTGGGCTAATTCCCCCTCCACATTCTCCAATTCTTGTAAAGCTGCTCGCACCACCGGAGACTGACTTAAAGTATTTACGGCTATAGCTTCTTCCAAGTTCAAACCCACTTGATTTCCCAAGGAATTAACCAAAGATTGCACCGCATTTAATTCAGCTTCTAAAGTAGTAATATTGCGATTTAACTGCGCCATTTCTTGTACGGATATAGCAAACTCCGTTCCCAGGTCTACTATCTCATTTCTTTCCTTAAAATCTTGAATAGATTTTTCCGCCAGAAACAACTCCTTTTGTACCCTAGGTAGCTGTTCCTGAATAAACTCTTTCGCGCCGGAAGCGTCTTGTCGAATGCTAGACACATTAGCCTCAATATAAACCTCCATCACGGTATTAATAACATCAGCAACTTCTTGGGGATTTCGGCTTTGATAGGTTAACAGAACAATATCCGTGCCGCCGATAATTCTCATATCTAAATTGCGTCTAATATCCTCTGGAGCCACGGGTTCACCATCCTCATTAGTTAAATTCAAGCGCTCAATCACTGTTTCTAACAGAGGATTAGAATACATTAATTCTATCTGGGTACTCAAAGGAGTCTGATCCGCCAATAGTGCTTTCAGTTCCCCTAACCCTTCACCAATACCAGCTAAAGAAGAAGTACGGTCTACCTTAAATAAAATTTTGCCAGAGTTTTCATAAGTTGGGGTCAAAAATTGGGTAGCATATACAGCCCCAGATACACTCAGCACAAAAACCCCCAGCAGCCAAAACCATCGGCGTTTCAATGTTTGTAAATATCTCCCTAAATCTAAATCAATAGATTCTCGGTGTTCAATATTACTAAAATCCATAACCATTACCTCTTCTCTCAAATACTACCATCTTAGGACTTTAATTATTATCTCTATCCTCTGTTAAAACATGAATGATATTCAGTACAGCAGAGATCCCAATCAGACCCCCCACAGGTCTTAACACTTCTTCAAAAGTATCGGCTACCTCAGTTAAGGCTGAACGGTTCACGACCACGACATCATCTCGTTGTAAAACGGGATTATTCGGTGCATTTAGTCCGGCTTGAAAATCAATGGAAATTTGACGACGGGAAACGGTACCATCAGGATGCAAACGCAGCAGTTGCACGGAGCCAGTATTCGCCCGCCGCTGATTAAACCCCCCCGCCACTAAGATGGCTTGATTAAGGGTTGTATTAATCGGTACTTGCAGCGCCCCTGGTTGTGCGACTTCTCCCACCACATTAACCATCATAGTTCTGGGTGAAAAACTAGCACTGGCGAGGGAAATAATCTCATCGGGTGGCACGGCACTAGCGGTAGGAATTATAATAGAATCTCCTGGCTGTAAACTCATATCCTGAGTAGCATCACCAGTGGTCAGTAATTGCCACAAATCAACAGTTATAGTCTTTAATTCACCCGCCTGAGTCAGTCTTTGTAATTGAATGCGACGCAGGTTAGCTTGAGGCTTAATACCTCCCGCCCTTTGAATAGCTTGAGTAATAGTCGGTAATTCCGGCAAATTCGCCATTCCTTCCCCCATAATATGGGTTCCCGGATTAAATACTTCCCCGACGATAACTACTTGAAAAGGGGGTACTTCCTCGGGCGCAAAATTAGCGGAATTAATCTGTCGAATAGCGACGGGATCAAGACTTTCGGCGGTGGGTACTACAATTGTATCGCGATCGCGCAAAACCAGATCTTGACTTAAATCTCCATTTTCCAACAATTCCTTGAGGTTGACGACAATATTTAGCCTGGTGGGTTCTTGTCGCTGCACCTTAACCTGAGTAATATCTGCTGATTGAGTAATCCCACCCGCCTGCTGGAGAAGCTGAGTTACTGTATAGAACTGAAATTGTCGCTCAACGGTGTTAGATGTGGAAAGGGGGAGAATGTATGTTCCCGGTCTTTGTACTTCCCCCCCAACGGCAATGCTAATGGGACGGGGTGTAATAATTCTCACGCTGGGGAATGGTTGTTGTACAAAGGGAGTATAGGCGGCGGAAATTTTCTCGGTCAGTTGAGAAACTGATAAACCAGCTACGGTAATTTGACCGATTAGAGGCAGATTGAGTGTCCCATCAGTCAAAATCAGGTATTCGCCACTGTACTCAGGAACATCGAGAATATCTACCCTTAGCAAATCTCCTGGACCGAGGGTATAGGCATCAGGAACACGAATTGAGGCGGGGGTAATAGTGGGGATGGGGATAGAAGGTTGAGTTTGCGCTAGGCTGATAGGTGTGCTGCTATGCCATATCAATAGGGACATTAACCCCCAACTCATCAGGGTTGTCGCCTGGGGAGATTTGACAGCATTAGTTATATTAGCTGGAAATGATGGCTGAGTCATAGGTGAGAGTCAAGACACTGACAGATGAAACATGGAATATACAGTTGACAATGACTTGAAGGCTGAGGGTTTCTTCCTCATGGTAACGGCTATTCTGTGAAGTGGCTAGTTATTAAGTCGTCTAACTCAGAATAGTCGGGGATAGAAGCTGATACTGATGCACCGTTTCTGATGATAACCCGATCATGCTGCGATCGCGATAGTAATTCACTGAAATTTCTGCCTTTAAAAGCGATGAGATTGGCGGAAATGCCTACCTTCAGCCTTCCTAGATTTGATAATCCCATTAGATCGGCGGCGGTTTTGGTGACGATTTGGGGCCAGTCACCTGATGGATGATCTAAATGGCCGATTCTGACTGACATTTTGAAGACTTCTAAAACGTCATGATCTCCAAAAGCATAAAAGGGATCACGACAGTTATCACTCGCGACTGTTACGGGGATTCCGGCTTGTTTTAATTCATGCAGAAGTGTGACCCCTCGCCATTTTGGGGTTTTGGGTGTATTTGAATGGTTAGAATATTGTCTATCTTGCAGATATAAATTGCACATGGGCAAGCTGACAATCCCTATATTAGATGATTTAAGCAGATTAATGGTCTGGTTAATCACTTCGGGACTCTGGACGGATAAACTGCAACAATGTCCGCAAATTATGGGATTCTCAAATTGAGATTTAACCGCATATTCGGCGATTTTATATAGGGTATTAGAATCAGGATCGCCATTTTCATCGACATGGAAATCTAAGGATAAATTCCGGTCTTTGGCTAGGTCAAATACTCGCTCCATTTGTTGATCAAGGTCACGGTTAATATAAGCGACACCCCCTAAAATGCCGCCCATTTCTGCTACTCTATCGGCTAGTTTTTCTCCTTGGGGGGTTAAGTAATAATCCAGAGATACCAGGGATACAGCTTGCAAAAATAGTCGATCGCACCATTTTTCCCGCAGACTGTTCAATACTTCCCAGCTAATTTCTGTGAGTTTTCCGGCTGAGTCTAAATGGGTGCGGATAGCCTGAGTCCCATGGGCATAACTACATTTTAAACCAAATTCCATCCGCTGATAGATATCTTCAGGGGTCCAGTATTTTTCACTATCGGAAATAGCAGTATTTAGCGCCCCGGTAAAAGTCCCGTCGGGATTAGGCGATCGCTGCCAAATATGGCCCTTATCTAAATGGGTGTGTAAGTCCACAAAACATGGCCAAACCTGTCCCCCCCGCAGGTCTACCCAGGGGATATCAGCCGTGTCTGTATTTCCAGCGGGTCGCAGTTGGCTAATTTTCCCCGATGTAATTTCCACATCGATTAATATTAGCCCCTCCCGCGTCTGTTGGCTTAACCAGTCCGGTTGGCTTACTTCCAGTAAACAGTAGGGAATATGGGCATTTTTTAGCCAGTAGCGATCGCTTTTGGGAATACTAATCATGACTACAATTTACCCCATCATGCAAAAATAACATTGTTAATATGCAAAAAGTTCATCAAACTTAGGATTTTGTAATATTAGCTACACTTTAACTGATTTTTCAGCTTTAACCTACTGATTAATTCTTAAAGTCATCGCTCAAATTTTCGGCAGCTTTAGGAGTAGTTTAATTTCCGGTTATCATTCCCTAATCACCCATATTTAGGTTGTTGTTTATGCAATTATCATAAACTTAGGGCTAGTTTTGATGTACTTATCCTCATTTTTGATATAGCCCAATCCATAAAAGTTATGATTAAATAAAGAGGCGATCGCTCATAAAGCTAGGGAAATGTAGTCCGGTGCTAGTCAACTTTACTATCAGAAAATCTCCATGACATCCATTCAAACTACCCCCAACTCGTTAACCTCTTCCGTCGGTCTGAAAATCGTGTCAGTCATTGGCTTAATTGCCTTTTCAGGATTTTATCTTAACAGTTGGCAGCAACTACTATCCAACCACTACGCACAACAGCAACCCCAAGCCGAAACCATTGTAACTGCTGTCGAAATTGTCCCAGAAACCGTAGAAACCCCAACACTAGAGGCCACCGTAACCCCCATCACCGATCCGAATGCGATCGCTGATTTAACCACCCAATTATACACCCAAATTGACCAAAACTGGCAACAGTACCCTACCTTTACCGAGAACCTAGTGTATCAGGTCTCAGTCAATCAAACAGGTGCGATCGCCCAATACAAAACCATCAACCTCGCCGCCGCCAAATATCTTAATCAGACTCCCATTCTCCAATTAAGTCAAGCCACCACCGAAAACCAACCCCAGGCTGAATTTCTCGTAGTCATGACTCCCAGTGGCACTTTACAAGTCAACCCTTGGGTTGCCCAATAGTATTCCCTTACCTGCCTTGATGATTGAGTAATTATACCAATTCATCAAGTCCTGACCCCCGCCAATTTCCACCGTTGTTTTACCCCACCATTTAATCAAAATGCTAACCGAATTATGGTCTTTAAAAGGCCGATACAAAATCCTACACCTAACCTGGTTTGCCTTCTTTCTTTCCTTTGTCGTCTGGTTCAACTTTGCACCTTTAGCCACAGCTATTCAAGACGATATGGGCTTAGAAATAAGTCAAATTCGTACCCTCGCTATTTGTAATGTTGCCCTCACAGTTCCCGCCCGGATTATTATTGGGATGCTGCTAGACAAATACGGTCCTAGAATCACCTACTCATTACTGCTAATTTATGCAGCAATTCCCTGTACAGCATTTGCCTTAGCCCAAAACTTTAATCAATTAGTAATTTCCCGTTTAGCCCTCAGCATAGTGGGTGCAGGATTTGTAATTGGTATCCGCATGGTAGCCGAATGGTTCCCCCCCAAAGAAATCGGTTTAGCCGAGGGAATTTATGGCGGTTGGGGTAATTTTGGTTCCGCCGCCGCTGCCTTTAGCTTACCCACTCTAGCAGCAATTTTAACCTTCGGTTCTGGGGGGGTAATTAACTGGCGAGTAGCCGTAGCATTAACAGGAATTATCGCCGCTGCTTATGGTGCTTTCTACTTCTTTAACGTCCAAGATACCCCCCCAGGAAAAGTCTATCAAAAACCCAAACGCGCCAGAGGTTTAGAAGTGACCACCCCCAAAGACTTCTGGTTTTTGATGCTCATGAATATTCCCCTAGTTGGTGTTTTGGCTATCCTAGCTTGGCGTTTAAGTAAAGTAGGTTTCTTGACCTTACCGCAACTTTATATCGTTTGGGTAGCCTTATTCGGTTTATACCTTTTCCAAGGTTATAACTGCTGGGAAGCGAATAAAGAACTAATCCTTGGTCACAAACACTATCCCCCCGCAGACCGTTACAATTTTTCCCAAGTTGCTATTTTGGAATTGACCTATTTTGTCAACTTCGGCTCAGAATTAGCTGTGGTGTCAATGCTTCCCGCTTTCTTTGAGAATACTTTTGGACTCAGTAAACCAGCCGCTGGAATGATAGCTGCTAGTTATGCTTTCATGAACCTAATGTCTCGCCCCGGTGGAGGTCTAATTTCTGATAAATTAGGTAGCCGTAAAAATACCATGGCGGTTCTGACTGCGGGAATGGCATTTGCTTATTTAATTATGGGTCGAGTTAATGGTGGTTGGTGGCTACCTTTGGCGGTACTTTTAACCATGACTTGTTCATTCTTTGTACAAGCTGGGGAAGGTTCATCTTTTGCGATCGTTCCCCTCATTAAACGCCGTGTTACTGGACAAATTGCCGGAAATGTTGGGGCTTATGGAAATGTGGGTGCAGTCGTTTATCTAACACTATTTAGCCTATTTCCAGAAGGTGATATCGGCAACCGAATTTTCTTCGAGATGTTAGGAGTAACTAGCATGATTGTCGCTTTCCTCTGTTGGTTTTTCCTCAAGGAACCTCAAGGGTCTTTTGCTGACCATCATCAAGAAGAATTACAAGCCAACGAAGACATTATCCCTGTCGCCAAATAACTCCTAAATAGGGGCGGGTTATTAACTAGCATCAAATTAGCTACTCGCCCCTGAACCGACAATAATTCCCTATCCTTCCTAGATGACTATCCTCCGTGGTTACGGTGATTAACTTCCGGTTGGGGTGGATTGATTAATTAATTGGCTGATTTTAGCAGATAATTAATCACAGTCAACTCCCCCCAATTGCCAGCAAATAAGTGGCTGATATACTATAATCAAAACTGCCACAATTACCACCCATTAATCTAAAATGACTGAATTAACAAAAACTCTTTGTCCTTACTGCGGTGTTGGTTGCGGCTTAGAAGTTTTACCCCCCGCACAACCCGGAAAAGCGACAAATAGAGACTCCCAAGGAAATCCAATTTGGCAAGTTAGAGGCGATCGCACTCACCCCTCCAGCCTCGGTAAAGTTTGCGTCAAAGGCGCAACAATTGCCGAAGCCATAGACAAAAACCGCCTGAAATATCCCATGATCCGAGAGACCCTCGATCAACCTTTTCGTCGCGCCACCTGGGATGAAGCCTATAACCTTATTGTCAACCGCATTCAAACCGTCCGCCACACCATGGGGGCTGATGCTATCTGTATGTATGGTTCAGGTCAATTCCAAACCGAAGACTATTACATCGCCCAAAAGCTAATTAAAGGCTGTTTGGGAACCAATAATTTTGATGCCAATTCCCGCCTGTGTATGTCTTCAGCCGTCTCCGGTTATATCAAAAGTTTCGGTTCAGACGGTCCCCCCTGTTGTTATGACGACCTAGAAAAAACCGACTGTGCCTTTTTAATTGGCACTAATACCGCTGAATGTCACCCCATAGTTTTTAATCGTTTGCGGGTTCACCATAAGAAAAATCGCCAAGTCAAAATGATTGTGGTGGACCCTCGCCGCACCCAAACCGCTGAAGCCGCAGACCTACATTTAGCCATCCGTCCCGGAACCGATATTGACCTACTTAATGGTATAGCAAACCTCTTAATGCGTTGGGGTTTTATAGATTCTTTATTTATTGATGAATGTACCAAAGGATTCCCTGATTATATGCAGGTAATCCAATCTTATCCCCCGGAATTAGTAGCCAGAACCTGTGGTATTCGTCTGGATGATATTGAACAAGCTGCTAGGTGGTGGGGTGAGTCTCAACGAGTTTTATCTATGTGGTCAATGGGGATAAATCAGTCTTCCGAAGGGACTGCGAAAGTGCGGACTCTGATTAACCTTCATTTGATGACTGGAAATATTGGTAAACCTGGGGCGGGTCCTTTTTCTTTAACAGGTCAACCTAATGCTATGGGAGGTAGAGAAGCGGGAGGACTTGCCCATATTTTACCCGGTTATCGAGTTGTCACAAATCCCCAACACCGGAGAGAGGTTGAGCAATTTTGGGAACTAGAACCCGGTCAGATTTCTGACCAAGTGGGTTTGAATGCTTGGGAAATGATTACCGGATTAGAAACTGGTAAAGTGGGGTTATTATGGGTGGCGGCGACTAATCCAGCAGTCAGTATGCCGGATTTAGAAAGGACTAAAGCGGCTTTAATGCGATCGCCTTTTACCATTTATCAGGACGCTTATTATCCTACAGAAACCGCTGAATATGCCCATATTTTACTACCCGCCGCCCAGTGGGGAGAAAAAACCGGGACTATGACTAATTCTGAACGGGTCGTCACTTTATGTCAGGCTTTTCGTCAACCCCTAGGAGAAGCTAAAGCCGACTGGGAAATTTTCGCCGAAGTAGGGCGGAGGTTAGGTTTTCCAAAACCATTTAATTTCGCTAATTCCGCTCAAGTTTACCAAGAATTTGTCCGCTTAACTCGTAACCGTCCCTGCGATTTATCTGGGTTGAGTCATCATCGTTTAATGGTTTCTGGTCCTATTCAATGGCCTTGTCCTGAGACGGAAACCGAAATTAATCGCACCCCTAAACGTTTATATACTGATTTACGATTTAATACCCCTGACGGTCGCGCACAATTTGCGGCTTATTACTCCAAAGGATTAGCTGAACCCCCAGATCCAGATTATCCTTTAGTGTTGACAACGGGGAGATTATACGGCCATTGGCACACTCAAACACGAACCGGGAGAATTGAGAAAATCCGCAAAATGCACCCCACTCCTTTTATGGAAATTCACCCCAAAGATGCCCAGAAATTAGGCATTGAATCCGGCAATTTAGTGCAAGTGCGATCGCGCCGTGGAAAGGCTTATTTTCCCGCTCAAATTACTAAAGCGATCGCACCGGGAACTGTATTTGTACCCATGCACTGGGGCGCTTTATGGGGAGATAATACCGAAGCCAACGCCATGACTCACCCTGAATGTTGTCCTGAGTCTAAACAACCAGAATTAAAAGCCTGTGCCGTACAATTATCAATAGTTAACCCCGAATTATTACCAACTTCACAAACCCAACCTAACCAACAAAAAATCAATCCAACTATTCCCGTCTAAATACCTCCGCTGGGAGGGTACATGATGAATTATTAAAACCGGGTTTTTCCTGCCATAGCAACCCCAAAACCCGGTTTCTCCTGATGATTAATTATCTGTATTGCGTTTGGAATGTTCTTTTAAAACCCATCCCATCAGAGACACAGGACCTTTAGAAACTGGCTCATGGGCAAGTTTTTTTGATTGTTTATTATACTGAGATTTAAACAAAAATTTATGAATCGACTTGTACACCTTGCCAACTTCTGGGTTCGAGGAATTAGACTCCTCAATCTTTGGCAGAGAGTCTATATGCCACCAAGTTATTAATTGATAAGCAGATACACCACCCAAAAAGCTACACAGCAGACTAAATGGCAGCGAATAGCCTACCCAAAAAAAGCCCCCCATAAACAATAAACCAATCACTAATCCGGTGGTTATTGCGCCTGTAGTAGTTGGAGAATCTGACATGGCTCGGCTACTCCATTTAATAGATAAGTTGTTTTAGACCTCATCCAAATCTTCACAAAGTTGTTGTAAATTTTGGTGTTCTAAGCGACGGGAAGATCGGCGATATTTTTTAGACTGCAATTTAGGTTCATATTGTTTTCCCCCTCCAGATTTACTTTTAGATTTGAGGCGATCCTCCTCTAGTGGTTGATGTTGAGACGTTTCCCAAGCCTCGATCGCCTCCTCAAGAAAATGGAGATATTGGGGGTATCTTTCCCAGTCTCCACGCACCACACATGATGGTTCTTCGCGGTGCAAACAATCATCAAATTGACACTTACCCTTAGTTAAGCGATCGCGAATTTCCGGGAAATAATTACCCAACTGGTGAGGGTCGCATTGCAATTCCGGTTGATTAAACCCCGGAGTATCAGCCAGGAAACCCCCGTTATGTAATTCAAACAATTCCACATGGCGGGTAGTATGCCGTCCTCGCCCCAATTTTCCCGACACTTCCCCCACCCGCAAATGACTATTAGGAATCAGTTTATTAATCAAACTAGACTTCCCCACACCAGACGGACCAGAGATAGCCGTAGTTTTCAGGCGCAAGCGATCCAGCAGAGAATTAGCAGTGCCAGAAACCTGGTTTCTATCACCATCTCTAGTGAGGGAAGGCGAACTTTCCCCGAAACCGGGTTTGTCCAACCCAGCCGAATTTGATGATAAATTCAGAGTCGGCGAAGTTTCCATGCGATCGCCCTCAAAGCGATATTCAACCCCATGATAGACACTAATCATCAAAGGGTCATATCCCCAGCCTCTCATGCGATCGTACCATTGTCGGAGGCTATCAGGGGGCAGTAAATCGCACTTATTAAAGCACAAACTCACCTCCAACCCAGTAGACTCCGCCTTGAGTAGAAAGCGGCTGAGAGTCACCGGATCTGGGTCGGGTTCAGCCACTGCAAACACCAATAATAAATGGTCTGCATTAGCAATACTAGGGCGCGCCAGCTCAGTTTTACGGGGTAAAATCTCAGAAATCACCCCTCTACCCCCCTGCCAGTCTGGACAGGAGACCACCACGCGATCGCCCACCATCACCTTCTGACCAATTTTCTTTAAACGAGCGCGACAGGTACAAAGCAAAGTCATCCGTTTAGCTTCCCCCCCGGCCCCATTCCCAGACGGAGACTGGTCAGGACTCAGACAAACCTGATAAAAATTAGCCTGACCAGCAACTACCGTTCCCATTATGCGATCAGCCGTCATAAACTCTTCACAGGCGGACAACGAACCATAATCGCAAAAAACTCTCCGCGATCGCAAACCTCCTCAATAGCATATCCTTCCATCACCAAGCTATCAGGAACCTGTTCAATAGGTTCGCCGCCATCTAACCACACCTCCAGCAAAGTCCCCGGTGTCATTTGTTGCAGACGCAACTTAGTCCGCACAAAATTAATCGGACAGGGGGTGCCGCGCAAATCAAGTTTAGCATCAGCCGAATAAGTATCTGAACCAGTCATAGACTCTTCACACAAAAGGAACAATCAATCCAAGCCATCAATCGAATGTTTTACTTTTGGAACAAATTACCAAGGAACCCTTCCAGGCCTCCTTTTCCGGTACGTTCTCCCTTAATTTGGGCCAACTGTTCCAAAAGTTCTCGCTCCTCATTAGTAATCCGGGTAGGAATATCAATCAAAATTGTAATCAAGTGATCTCCCCGACTCACCGGATTTCCCAAACGAGGGACACCCTGATTTTCCAGAGTTAGCACCGTATTCGGTTGTGTCCCCGCCGGAATAGTTAAAGAAGTCGTACCCTGAACCGTTTCCACCTCCAAAGTACAGCCTAAAATCGCTTGCAGGTAAGAGATTTTCACCTCCGACAGGATATTAATACCATCACGTTTAAAATTCGGTGTCGAGTCCACCGACAGAAATACATACAAATCCCCCGCCGGGCCACCTCGTTTTCCCGAATCTCCCTCATTAGATACCCGCAACCGCGTGCCATTATCTACCCCAGCCGGAATTGTAATTTTCAGCTTTTTAGTTACCTCTTTCAGGCCTTCTCCACCACAACTGACGCATTTTTCCTCAATCATCTGTCCAGTACCATTACAGGTAGGACAAACCGAAACCTGAGTAAAGCTACCAAAGGGAGTACGAGTCGCCCGCCGCACTTGACCACTACCCCCACAGGTAGAACAAGTTTTAGGAGAAGTTCCCGGCTTCGCCCCCGTCCCATTACAAGTCTCACAGGTTTCTAAGTGACGGATACGGATTTCCTTTTCCCCGCCAAAAATAGCCTCTTTAAACTCCAAGCGCAAATCTAAGCGCAGGTCATCCCCTCGCGTAGGTCCCGTGCGTCGTCTGGCTGCCGTAGGGCCGCCCATACCCCCACCAAAACCACTGAAAAAACTTTCAAAGATATCAGCAAAACTATCGCCAAAGTCCTGACCATAGCCCCCTGCACCAGCACCAGATACCCCAGCTTCCCCAAAGCGATCATAACGGGCGCGGATTTCCGGTTCCGAAAGCACCTCATAGGCGCGGTTGATTTCCTTAAACCTTTCTTCAGCCCCCGGCTCCTTATTTACATCCGGGTGATATTTACGAGCCAGACGACGGTAAGCTCGTTTAATTTCTTCCTTGTCTGCGTCGCGGGAGACACCGAGGACATCATAGTAATCGCCTGCCATAAAGCTTTTTTCTAAAAATTAATTACTAAAACTACAGAACAAACCTAGAGTTAGGTCTTTCCTTAACTAGGGGTTGGATTAAGCATAAACTACCAACCCCACCGTTTAGGGAAACCCCTATTTTACATCATCCCACATCCCAACCTTTAATGGGACCATTTAACCGTTAGCGGTCAACTTATCTCTATGAACCACCCAGACTTTGGCTCTCAGAGCCCTCTAATTCTTTAGATTCTGTCTCGTCACTATTGCCGATTTCAGAGTCCATGTCAGAGTCTGTGCTTTCATCTTCTTCTGAGTCTAGCATCTGGGGTTCTTCAGTCGCTGACCCATTCCCCCTATCTCCCTGCTCATGTGCTGCATAAACCGCAGAACCTAGCTCATAGAGCAAATTTTGGAAACTCTCAACTTGTCGTTGCATATCCCCTAAAGAGATTTTGGGGTCGTTAACTGCTTTCTTTAAAGCGGCTGCTTCGGTTCGGGTTCGCTCTTTAAGTTCATTACTAATTGCTTTGGCATTGTTCTTTAATGTCACCTTACAATTATAGAACAGGGTCTGGGATTGATTTTTCAACTCGGCAATCAGTCTGTGGGCTTCGTCTTCCTCGGCGTAAAGCTCTGCCTCCTGTCGCATTCGCTCAATTTCCGTCTCGCTCAGTCCTCCGGTATTGGTGATTTGAATACTTTGCTCTCGGCCTGTGCCACGATCTATAGCAGATACTTTCAATATCCCATTAGCATCAATATCAAAAGATACCTCAATTTGTGGCACACCCCGTTTAGCGGGAGGAATGCCAGTCAGTAGGAACTTACCCAGGCTTTTGTTATCTTTAACCATGGCTCGTTCCCCTTGCAGCACATGAATTTCCACAGAGGTTTGTCCGTCGGTGGCGGTGGAGAACATTTGGGAACGACTGGTGGGAATGGTAGTATTGCGTTCGATGATTTTGGTGAACACTTCCCCTAGGGTTTCTAAACCCAGGGACAAAGGGGTGACATCCAAAAGCAGTAGGTCTTTGACTTCTCCTCCCAAAATCCCGGCTTGGATTGCTGCTCCTAGGGCTACCGCTTCATCGGGGTTAACAGAGCGATCGGGACTGCGATCGCCAAAATGTTTACTAATTGCTTGCTGTACTGCGGGAATTCTGGTTGAACCTCCCACCAAAATGATTTTATCAATATCCTGGGGTTCTAAACTGGCATCTTTGAGGGCTTGGGTTACTGGTTCGAGGGTACTTTTTACCAGGTCTCCCACTAAAGTTTCAAATTCCGAGCGACTCAGTTCTAGTTCTAGGTGCTTTGGTCCTGAGTCATCAGCACTGATGAATGGCAAGTTAATCGAGGTTTTGGTGCGATTAGAAAGTTCGATCTTCGCTTTTTCCGCTGCTTCGCGCATCCGTTGCAGAGCCATTTTGTCCGATGTTAGATCAATCCCTTCTTGTTTTTTAAAGGTTTCTACCATCCACATCACCAGACAGTTATCAAAGTCATCCCCTCCCAGGTGGTTATTCCCAGATGTGGATCTTACCTCGTAAATTCCATCTCCCAACTGGAGGATAGATACATCAAAAGTGCCTCCCCCTAGGTCAAAAACCAGAATGGTTTGGTCTTGGTCTTGTTTATCCAAACCATAAGATAGGGCTGCTGCTGTGGGTTCGTTGATGATACGCAACACATTTAAACCCGCAATAGTCCCCGCATCCTTGGTGGCCTGGCGTTGAGCATCTGTGAAGTAAGCCGGAACCGTAATCACCGCTTGATCAACAGTTTCCCCTAAATAGGCTTCGGCATCTTCTTTGAGTTTTTGCAACACCATCGCCGATATTTCTTGCGGCGTGTAGACCTGATCACGAATTTTGACATCTACTGTATTATCCTTACCAGAGACGCACTTATAGGGAACTCGCGATCGCTCCACTTCCGTATCTTCCCAGCGTCTGCCAATAAATCGCTTAATACTAAATATGGTATTCTCAGCATTAGTCACCGCTTGTCGTTTACCAAGCTGACCAATTAAGCGATCGCCATATTTACCAAAACCCACAATACTCGGTGTAGTCCGTCCCCCTTCTGAACTGGAAATAACTACAGGTTTACCCCCCTCCAGAACCGCCACACAACTATTAGTCGTACCTAAGTCGATGCCAATGACCTTTCCCATAGCTCCTCATCGATAAATTTGTGCAATGAATGGTAGAGCCATCCCCGTTCTAACATAAGAGCCTAGAAGCTAGACCCACTTACTACATAAGTCTACCCCCCTTTCCCTGGCTGTATAACACTTAGGGCGCAGTAGTTGCGCCCATTGAGTTGATTTAGGCGATTAATCCTCAGAACCTTCTGCTGGTGGCTCCTCTGTGGTATCTGAGAGTTCTGGTTCTGTAGCTACTTTCACCATGGCATGACGTAAGACGCGATCGCCTAGTATATACCCCCGCATCAGTTCTTCAATCACTGTTCCCTCTGGATACTCACTCGTCGGTTGGCGCATCACCGCCTCATGGAGATTAGGATCAAACTGTTCACCCTCTGGGCGCATGGGGGATACTCCAATTTGTTTGAGACACTCCACCATCTGTTTATAAACCCCCTGATAGCTTTTGTGAATGTTCATTTCACCATCATTTTGGGGTTTAATATGGGCTCTGGCTCGCTCAAAGTTATCGATCACTGGCAAAAGCTGCGCGATCGTGGAACACTTGATATTGAGTTCGAGGTCTTCTTTTTCCTTCTGTGT
The DNA here is from genome assembly GCF_051859755.1 of Limnospira sp. NCBI lineage: Bacteria > Bacillati > Cyanobacteriota > Cyanophyceae > Oscillatoriales > Sirenicapillariaceae > Limnospira > Limnospira sp. The sequence goes on along the minus strand of NZ_JBIMLI010000011.1, from coordinate 3,105 downwards.
GCGCTTACGGAAGTTCTCAAAATCAGCAGCCAGTCGCTGATATTGACTGGTCATATCCATCAGTTGAGTCTGAAGGGACTCTCGCGCTTGAGCTATGGTCTGCAACTGCTCATTAAGCTGTTCATTGGCAATATAAATCGGATCGGAACTCATTTCCGCGTCCTTCGCTTCCTCACCATCATCAGCGATCGTTGCTTGCTCCAATGTTAAATCAGATTCAGTATCCGTTTGTTGGTCAATCTGTTCAGGATCAACAGACCCAGGATCTGATGCTACAGGTTCTGTAGTCTCATCTATTTTGTCACTTGTCGAATTAGGAACCATGTCTTCCTGCTTGTTATCGTCCATAATAGAAAATTGAGCGACGGCATCCCTGAGCCTACAGCCTAGGGAAAACTCCGCTCTCCGTTAACGTGCTTTCGTGATCTTGATCCATTTTAATACTACAGGCGCGATTCGTTCAGGCATCCAATAGGCTTCAAATACCTAAAATCATCCCATAGTAACACTTTCATGCCCTCGGCTGCATATAATCAACTTAATTCGGCGATCGGTTACCTTACCAAAGAAATTGTCTTGAGTACCACGGGGCAGGTGGGAACTTGGATAATAAATCCAAACCCTTGGGGAGATTTGACCTCTACTCTGGTTTGAGTAATCCTGCTAGAGCAAGTTAAGTCTATGAACGAAGAATCCTCGACCCTTTAGGGCGAGAAGTGTCAAAATAAACCTATCACCCACGGCGACAGGAAAACATATTCACCCGTTGGTAAGTTGAGCTTTAGCACCAGGTAAATAGGGCTAATGTCCTCAGTCCCTAGTTGTGGATATAGCACCAGCGGTTAAACTGTAAATTAACAGTGAGACTTCCATACTCACCCAAGAAACTTTCCCAACTTTTTGGGGAAGCCTAGACATAAGGACCTGACTCCAGCTATGACCAATACATCATCCCCCCGGCGAACTGCTCTTGTTGCTCAAAGTGCAACTCCCTTTGGTAATAAACTTATTCAGTCAGGATATATTGACCCTGAGCGACTACAGCAGGCTATTCAGGACTCTCGTGGCGGAAAACCTCTCACCGAAGTTCTCGAATCCATTACCGGTCAGCCTCTACCCCCGGAATTAGCCCGTCACTATAAAAAACAACAGCTATTTGAGTTAAAAATTGTCTATGGGGTTGAGGCCTTTGACCTAGAAATAGATCAGATTTCGGTGGCTGAACTAGAAGAAATCATCAAAAAGCTGGAAACTTCTATTGAGACCTGCAAACGACATCGTTTTGTGCCTTGGAAAATCATCGAGTCGGAGCCAACTCCTAGCGTGATGATGGCAATGGTTGACCCAGATAACCTGAGTGCTTTGGATGAGTTGAGAAACCAAATCCTGCGTCCGGTAGGATGGAAACTACAGCGGCGGGTTATTACTCAAGAAGATTATGACAAACTGATTACAGCCTACGGTGAGGAGGAAGTTAAGCGCAAGCAAGTAGAAGCGGCTCGGGAGGAAGAGAGAAAACTCCAGTTTGGCGAGGGTGAGTTTGAGGATGTAGAACTGGTAGAAGCCTCTGAGGACATGGGAGACATGAACCTCGATGCACAGCTCCAAGAGGCGGAAACTGCACCAGTTATTAAGGCTGTGAATGTGATTCTGGCGAGAGCTCTGTCCGAGGGTGTTTCTGATATCCATGTGGAACCCCAAGAGCATGATATGCGGATTCGGATGCGTAAAGATGGGGTTTTGCAGGAATATTTTAGTTTCCCGAAAAAGGTGATTTCTGCTATTACCTCCCGCTTTAAAATTATTGCCGATCTTGATATCGCTGAACGTCGCCAAGCTCAGGATGGCCGGATTCGTCGGATTTATCAGGGCCGGACGGTGGATTTTCGGGTCAATAGCCTGCCGAGTCGCTATGGGGAAAAGATTGTTCTGCGGATTCTTGATAGTTCTTCGACTCAATTGGGTTTGGATAAGTTGATCTCTGACCAGGAAACTTTGGAAATGGTCCGAGAAACTGCTAGTCGTCCTTTTGGGTTGATTTTGGTAACAGGACCTACGGGTTCTGGTAAATCTACATCCTTGTATTCGGTTTTGGCAGAGCGCAATGATCCGGGTATTAATATTAGTACGGCGGAAGACCCGATTGAGTATGCTCTACCTGGTATTACCCAATGTCAGGTGATTCGGGAAAAAGATTTGACTTTTGCTAATATCCTGCGGGCATTCTTACGACAAGACCCTGATGTTTTGCTAGTGGGGGAAACGCGGGACTTGGAAACGGCGAAAACTGCTATTGAAGCGGCTCTGACGGGACACTTGGTTTTAACTACTCTTCACACTAATGATGCGGCGGGGGCGATCGCTCGTTTGGATGAGATGGGAGTTGAACCTTTCATGGTCTCTGCCGCTCTGTTGGGTATCCTGGCTCAACGTTTGATGCGGCGGGTATGTACTGAATGTCGTATACCCTATACCCCAACTCCCCAAGAATTTGGTCGTTATGGTCTTTCTGCTTCTGGGGAGGTGGATATTACTTTCTATAAGGCAAATACTGTTCCGGCAGATCAACGCCGGGGACTAGCCGATCGCGGCGAGTTATGTAAAAAATGTGGTGGTCTAGGCTATAAGGGCCGGGTTGGGGTTTATGAATTCCTTAAAGTAACGGAGCGGATGCAAATTCTGATTACTAAGGGAGCGCCCACTGAACAAATTAAGGAGGCTGCTGTTGAGGAAGGGATGAAAACTCTCTTAGCCTACAGTTTGCAGTTGGTGCGTGAAGGCCATACAACTTTTGAGGAGGTGGAACGGGTAACCTTTACAGATTCGGCTCTGGAATCGGAGTTGAAGGCTAAACGGAAGCAGGGTTTGACCTGTAAAGGATGTGCGGCGGAATTAAAGCCGGAATGGTTGGACTGTCCCTATTGTTTGACTCCTCGGTTTACTATGTAAACAGCCTTTGAGTAGTCTTGGGCTGGGAACTTGAGATCACGTTATGAACCCACCCGGACAAAAAATCATTCACAATAGAAGGAGCATGATTTAATCTCAAATTAGGTTAACATTTTACGGCAATACGGTATAATACCAAGTATGGTGCGAGACCTT